>CAZGFK010000059.1:0-8630 GCA_964524815.1 uncultured Oscillospiraceae bacterium | reverse complement strand
TTTCAAAGTTTGGCTGCAAATTCCGCTATTGCGGCAAGACCCTTTTTGAGCGTTTCCGTGTCGCTGGCGTAGCCCACGCGGAAGGACTTGGGCTGCTCAAAGCAATCGCCCGGCGTGACGAACGCGCCCGTGTCATGGTACATTTTTATGCAAAAATCGTAGGACGGAACATCGTAATCGTAGTAGACAAGCGCAGTCGTGCCCGCTTCGGGCTTGGTGTAGCGAAAATGCGGGTGCTCGGCTACCCATGCGTCAAGAATGGCGAGGTTATCACGCACTATTTTGCAGTTGCGCTCAAGCATTTTGTCCTTATGGCGCAGCGCCACGGCGGCCACGGCCTCATCGAACATACCGCAGCTTATGAGGTCATAATCACGGTGGGATAAAAGCGCTTTCAAAACCGTTTCATCATGCGTGGCAATCCAGCCCAGTCTCAGCCCTGCGAGCGAGAACACCTTCGACATACTGCTTACGGATATGCCCTTTTCGTAAAGGTCGGCAATGGATTCGCTCCACTCGTCCGTCTGCGTGAGATGGCGGTAAACCTCGTCGCAGAGCACATACGCGCCGACAGAGCGCGCAATCTCCACTATCTCGTGCAGCGCGTCATTGCTCATGAGCGCGCCCGTGGGGTTGTTGGGGTTATTTATGCAAATCATCTTTGTCGCCGGCGTGACGAGCGAGCGCAGCTCCTCAAGATCCACGTGGTAGCCGTTTTCCTGCTTGAGGTGCATCACGGCCAGGTCCGCGCCGAGGGATTCGGGAATGGAATAAAGCTGCTGATAGGTCGGCATAATGCTGATTACGCGCTCGCCGGGGCTGACGAGGGAGCAGAACACATGGTGGTTTGCGCCCGCCGCGCCGTGCGTGGGAACAACATTCTCGGGCTTCACGGTTTTATAGAGTGAGGCTATGCCCTGCAAAAACTCGGGCTTTCCGAAAATATCGCCGTAGGTCAGGCGCTTTGCGGAAAACTCCCGCAAAAATGCGTCCTTATCCTCGCCCGCAAGCTCAAAAAGCTCATCGAGCGAAACGGAGTCCACGCAGGTTTCCGCGATGTTGTATCTCGCGCCCACCTCGTACTCGTTCATCCATTCTTCCACCGCAAAAGGCTTAATGTACATACTATATTCTCCTTTTTAATTAAAATGGGCATCTGCCCCAAGACTTATCAAGCGATGAATGCTCGAATACCTACGTCTCAGGTCAGATGCCCTTTGTCTCCCATCCGGTGATGAGAGAAGCATAATTATTCAGCTTGTTGCCAGTATAGCCGAAAAAGCGTGCTGTGTCAAGGGGGCTGTCAATTCAAAAAGTCGCGCAGCTTCTTCGAGCGGCTGGGGTGACGGAGCTTGCGGAGAGCCTTGGCCTCTATCTGGCGGATACGCTCGCGCGTAACGTTAAACTCCTTGCCCACTTCCTCAAGTGTGCGAGTGCGCCCGTCAACTATGCCGAAACGCAGCTCCAGCACCTTTTTCTCACGCGGAGCAAGCGTATCGAGCACTTCTTCAAGCTGCTCACGCAGGAGGGAGAAGGACGCGGCCTCGCTCGGCTCGGAAGCGTCCTCATCGGGAATGAAGTCACCGAGGTGGGAATCCTCTTCCTCGCCGATAGGCGTTTCAAGCGAAACCGGCTCTTGCGCGATTTTGAGGATATCGCGCACCTTTTCCACCGGCATATCCATTTCGCGCGCTATCTCCTCGGCGCTGGGGTCGTGTCCCAGCTCCTGCAAGAGCTGACGGGAGACGCGAATGGTTTTGTTGATAGTCTCCACCATGTGGACGGGGATGCGTATGGTGCGCGCCTGATCCGCAATTGCACGGGTGATAGCCTGGCGAATCCACCACGTGGCGTAGGTGGAGAATTTATAGCCCTTGGTGTAGTCAAACTTCTCAACGGCTTTGATAAGGCCGAGGTTGCCCTCTTGAATAAGGTCAAGGAAGAGCATACCGCGCCCGACATAGCGCTTGGCAATGGAAACGACGAGCCTGAGGTTAGCTTCCGTCATGCGGTGCTTTGCCGCCTCGCTTCCCTCGGCCATTTTTATGGCGAGGTCAATTTCCTCTTCCGGCGTGAGCAGGGGGACTTTGCCTATCTCTTTAAGATACATACGCACGGGGTCATCGGTGGCAAAGGAGTCCATAAGCGCATCGGTGTCGTTTATCTCCTCCTCCGTGACCTCTTCAATCCCGGCCAAATCCTCAACCTCGGGGATAATATCGTCAATCGGGGGCAGCACGTCCGCCGTGGCAACGTCTATATCCACGCCGTTTGCCTCAAGCGTTTCATAAAACTTATCCACGGCCTCGCTGTCTAGATTCATTTCTTCCAGCACTTCAAGCTCCTTGGCCGTGAGACTGCCCTTCTTCTTGCCGCGCTCCAAAAGCTCGGCCAAGCGTTCCTCGGTGGTTTTCTGCGGCTCTGTCGGCTCTTCCTTTTTCTTGGCGGCCTTTTTGCGCGGCTTCACCAGCTCCAGCTCCGGCTGTTCGCTCAGCTCTGCAAGCGAAGCTTGCTCCAAAAGCTTATCGGCCATGCTTGCAAGCTCGTCTTCTTTAAGTTTCATTTCGTCTAACATTGCTTATCCCTCGTATCCCTTTCTGTTTTTCTTCGTGTCGTACACCGTGCTTTGCTTTTGGCGCGCTATAGCGGCATAGTCAAAGCCGGAGGTTTGGCGCGTATGCTCGGTTTTTATGCGTTGTGTATAGTCGCCGAGGCTGGCTTTCGCATTGGAAAGCCGCTCGGGTTTTTGAATTATCCTCACAAAGAGACTCATTTCCTCGCCGGAGAGGACGGCGGAAAGCGTTGTGGTGCTCACCTGTCCCCCGGCGCGGACAATGTCAGCAACCTCGGTGAAGATATGCGCAAGCACCGGGGAAGAAAACTCCTCCACTGTCGGCAAAGGCTCGTTTATCAGCTCCGGTTCCATGTATAAAAGCCGGATAACGCCCTCTTCGGCCACGGCCGAGGCGGGGTTTTCGTATTTTATGCTCTTCTCTGTCGGCTGGCTTTGGCGCTCGGGGCGGCTCTGCTCGCGATCCTCTGCCCGGCGCGCACTTTTCATCAGCTTTTTGCGCCGCCGCTCCACCTCGTCCGCCACTACCTTTTCGCTCACACCCGCCATATCTGCCACGCGCATGGCGTAAACCTGCCGCTCCACCGCACCGGGGAGCCTCGCGACAAGCTCCGAGGCTTCTTTCAAAAACTCCACCTTTTGCTCATCGGATTTCAGGTCATACTTCCCCGTAACCGCGCCCAAGCGGTAATCCACTTGGTTTTCCGCCCCCTCTAAGAGATTGCGGAACGCGTCCGCTCCTTTGAGCTTTATAAACTCGTCCGGGTCCTTCGCGCCGTTGAGCTTCAAAACCTTGACCTTCAAATCCAGCTTTTCCAAAATGCCTATGGCGCGCTGCGCGGCCTTTACACCGGCATTGTCGTTATCGTAGGCAATGATAACCTCGTTTGTATAGCGCGATATCATGCGCGCCTGCTCGCTCGTCAGCGATGTTCCAAGCGAGGCCACGGCGCTGTCGAAGCCTGCCTGGTGCAGACTTACTACGTCTATATTTCCCTCTGAGAGAATTATATATCCGCTTTTTGATTTTTTAGCCAAATTCATGGCGAAAAGGTTGCGGCTCTTGTTGAAAACAAGCGTTTCGGGGCTGTTGAGATACTTCGGCTCGCCGTCCCCCAAAATGCGCCCTGAAAAGCCTATCACGTGGCCGCGAACATCTATGACCGGGAACACAAGGCGGTTGCGAAATGCGTCATACACGCCGCCCTGCTTTCCCTCGCGGGCAAGCCCCGCCGTTATAAGCTCCCTGTTGCTGTAGCCCTTTGCGCGCATCGCGTCCGTCAGGCCGTTCCAGCCGTTCGGGGCAAAGCCCAGGCCGAACGCCGTCACCATTTTGCGCCCTATGCGGCGGTTTTCTATGTACGCGCGCGCCGGAGCGCCGCCTGGCAGATTAAGCTGCTCGTGGAAATAGCGCGCGGCATCGCGGTTAAGCTCAAGCATACGGGTGCGCCGTTTATTCTCCCGGTCGTTGCCCTGCTCCGGCAGGGGCATTCCCACACGCCGGGCAAGAAACTCCACCGACTCCGGGAAGTTCAGCCCCTCTATCTCCATTATGAAATTAATCACGCTTCCGCCCTTGCCGCAGCCGAAGCAATGAAAAATCTGCTTATCTTGGCTGACGGAGAAAGAGGGCGTTTTTTCGCTGTGAAACGGGCACAGCCCAAAGTAGTTAGAGCCTGATTTCTTCGTCAGGCGCACATAGCCGGACACCACTTCCACGATATCGTTGCGCTCGGCAAGCTCGTTTACAAAGCTCTCCGGATACGCCATGCCGTCTCCCCCCTTTCATCAAGTCCGCCAAGGCGGTTTTATTATTTCACCGTCCACGCAAAGGGTATGAAAAGCTCGCCGTACTTTTCCATCGCATAACCGTCCGTCATGCCGGAAATATAGTCGCACGCCGCGCGCTCGCGCCCCTCGCGCTTCACCACGCTCCCGAAGTCCTCCGGGAGCTTTTCGGGATTTGCAACGTAATATTCATATAGCTTGGAGAGTATACCCTCCACCTTGCTCTCTTCGCCCTTGGCAACGGGGTTTTTGTATACATCGGAATACATAAACGCGTGGAACACGTCAAACGTCTCTTTCATCTTCGGCGAAAGCGAGAGCTTGCCCCCGGTGGAATATGCAATAAGGTCGGAGATAAACGAATTAATGCGGCGGCTGTTTTTATCGCCGCAGTTTGCGCGTATAAGCTCCGGCACATCGCGCTCTGTGAGTATCCCGGCGCGTATGGAGTCATCTAAATCGTGGTTTATGTAGGCTATGCGGTCGCAAAGGCGCACAACGGTCGCTTCCGGGATATCGTCCGGCGCGCCGTGAGTGTGGTTTAATATGCCCATGCGCGTTTCGTAGCAGAGATTAAGCCCCCGCCCGCCGCGCTCTAAGATATCCACCACGCGCAGACTCTGCTCATAGTGCTTAAACCCGCCCGGATATATTGCGTTCAGCGCCCGCTCACCCGCGTGGCCGAACGGCGTATGCCCCAGGTCATGCCCCAGCGCAATGGCCTCTACCAGATCCTCATTGAGCCGAAGCGCCCGCGCCACGGTGCGCGACAGGCGGCTGACTTCAAGCGTATGGGTCAGCCTTGTCCTGTAATGGTCGCCCTCGGGCTGGAGGAAAACCTGCGTTTTGTGCTTGAGGCGGCGAAACGCCTTTGAGTGCGTAATCCTGTCAATATCACGCTGGAAGCAGGTGCGTATGTCGCACTCCGTCTCCGGCGTGACGCGCCCGCGGGAATTTTCCGCGAGCATACCGTATGGTCCGATAATATAATGTTCAAGCCGTTCTCTTTCCTCGCGCGGACAAAGCATGGTCATTCCTCCCCTCAAAAACCCGAAAACAAACCGGGCAAGCTCCGATTCGTTCGGTGTATTCATCAACACTAAGCGCCGCATAAGAGCAATATTTCTCTCTATTACTCTTATACGACGCGAAATAATATTTCCCTCTAAATTTTTTCGGAAATTTCTATTCTTTTTTATTCTTTCGTCAGCGGCACGGCGCGCAGCGCCTGCCCCGTCACCTTTACGCTCACGCTGCCCGCGCTCGCGTCAAATATCCTCGCGCAAAAGCTTTCCGTCAGCTCCTCCGGCACGAGTGCGCGCAGCGTCACCGCCGCGCCGTACTCCGTTTCGCCCGCAACGCCGCCCGCTGCCGCAATCTCCTGCTTGAGCCGTTCGCACTGCGCATAGGAGCAGACCGTTTCCGTCTCCGCCCAGCGGCGCACAAGGGATATCCCGGCATCGTCCAGCGCGTCCTTGGCGCTTTTGGTGTATGCGCGCAAAAGCCCGCCCGCGCCCAGCAGCACCCCGCCGAAATACCGCGTCACAACGCACACCACGCTGTCCACGCCCTCTCGGCGAAAAACCTCCAGCATGGGTATGCCCGCCGTGCCCTGCGGCTCGCTGTCATCGCTGTAGCGCTCCGCGCCGTCTCGGATGATGTAGCACCAGCAGTTATGCCGGGCATCGTAGTATTTTTTCTTCATTTCGGCTATGAATTCGCGCGCCTCATCCTCGGTTTCAACATGGCGCACATGGCCCAAAAACCGCGAGCGCTTTTCAACGTATTCGCTCTCGCCCGCTCCCGTGGGAATGCGGTATTCTGTCATTGCTCCCACTCCTCCTTAGGCTCTTCATATCCGGGGATAAACTCTTTCACTCTCCCTATAAGCTCCGCCGTCAACACAGCCTCGGCCGTAATGCCGCTGTCGGTGTATTCAAGCTTTGTCACTGTTCCCTCGCGCTTGAGCGTATCCACTATACCCGCCTTGCTATACGGGATTTCAAGCGTCACGCGCTTTTTCGCCCGCCCCAGCATTTCAAGGAGCTTTTCCGTCAGCGCGTCCGCGCCCTCGCCGCTCTTGGCCGAAAGGCAGACTATGTCCTCGCCGTGCGGCAAAATGCCGATGTAGGCATCGCATTTGTTGTATACGCGCACACAAGGGGTGCTCTCCGCGCCAAGCTCGCGTATAAGCTCGTCCACAACGCGCGCCTGCTCTATCCATTCGGGGTTTGATATGTCAATTACGTGCAAGAGCACATCCGCGTATTGAAGCTCTTCAAGAGTTGCCTTAAACGCCTCTATAAGATGCGTAGGGAGCTTGCGGATAAAGCCGACAGTGTCGGATAATAACACCTCTGTGCTCTCGTCCAGCCGTAAGCGGCGGGTGGTGGTGTCAAGGGTATCAAAAAGGCGGTTATTCGCCGGTATGCTCTCTCCCGTCAGGCAGTTTAGGAGCGTGGATTTGCCCGCATTGGTGTAGCCTACAAGCGCCACAACGGGCATGGAGTTTTTCTCTCTCCGGCGGCGCTGAGTGGAGCGCACCTTGCGCACAGCGGCCAGCTCCTCTTCAAGCTTTTGTATCTTGCGGCGGATATGGCGGCGGTCGGTTTCAAGCTGGGTTTCGCCGGGGCCGCGCGTGCCTATGGGGGACGCGCCGCCGGACGCGGTTTGGCGCACAAGGTGCGTCCACATACCGGTAAGGCGCGGCAAAAGGTATTTATACTGCGCCAGCTCCACCTGCAGCTGACCCTCGCGCGTCTGAGCGCGCTGGGCGAAGATATCCAGTATAAGCCCCGAACGATCCAGCACCTTTACGCCAAGCTCCTCACCCAGCACTCGCATCTGCGAGGGTGTAAGCTCATTATCGAACACCGCAAGGTCGCAATCGTTCATCTCGATTATCTCTTTAAGCTCCTGCACCTTGCCGTCTCCGATGAAGCTGCGCGGCTCAGGCGTGGGGCGGTTTTGGATGAGCATAGCCACAGCCTCGCCGCCCGCCGTCTCCACAAGCGCGGCAAGCTCCGCCATGGAAATCTCGCTCGATCTCTCCCGCTCGTCCATGCTCGCCGCCGCCAGCCCTGCCAGCACGGCGCGTTCTTTTTTTATCTCTGTCGATTCCGTAGTAGCCATTACCAACCTCTTCGCGCAAAAATTTCTGTGGTTATTATATAACATACTTTGCGCTTTGAAAAGCGTTATTTCTCCGTTTTCGCTCCCGCTTCCCCGCTCTCAGCGTCCTTGGGTATCGAGATTTTGAATATAAACGCGCTCTCCGTCTCCTCGCGTTCCATGCCCGCGGCGATGCCGCTTGTGCGCATGAGGTCTATCCCGCGCGTAAGGCTTGAAAGGAAGCTTTTTAGGTTTCCCCCGGCGTTGAGGCGCTTATCTTCCCTGCGTTCCCCCTCTGCCGCACTTTTCTCTCGCGCAAGGAGCAAATCTATATATCCTTCCGTTGCAGCGACATTCAAGGCATTTTCTGCGATGTGCGTAAGTGCCGCCCGCTGCTTTTCGGTGCTATCCAAGCGCAACAGCGCCCGCCCGTGCCGCTCGGTGAGGTTTTCTTCGCGAAGCTTTTCGAGGATATCCTCCGGCAGGCGCAAAAGGCGGAGCTTATTTGCCACAGCGGATTGGGATTTGCCTATACGCCGCGCGGCCTCTTCCTGGCTCATGCCGAACATATGTATAAGTCGGCTTATGCCGTTGGCCTCTTCTATAAAGTCCAAGTCCCGCCGCTGTAGGTTTTCTATGAGCGAGATAAGCCCCGCGTTTTCCATGTCAACTTCCATCACCATGCACGGCACTTCGCCAAGCCCCGCGAGCTTTGCCGCTCTCAGCCGCCGTTCGCCCGCGACAAGCTCGTATCTGCCGCCGCGGCGGCGCACGGTGAGCGGATTTAATATGCCGTAGGCGCGTATACTCTCCCCCAGCTCTTTCAAGGATTCATCGTCAAATATCTTCCTTGCCTGCACGGGGCAGGGTTCTATTTCCTCCGTGCGCAGATATATTATCCCACCTCGTTTGAGCGCGGGGCGTGTCCTCAATGCCTGCATATTGCCTATTCCTCCTCAATTTCGTTTGTTGCGGGTAAATTCTATACTATATGCATTGCAAATCTCCGCGAAAACGGGGGGAATACGAGCTTTCATCAAAAAATGCGTTCCGTAGTACAGAGCGCATTTTTTGATGAAGTTTTTTGTTATTGTAGTTCTATTTTTATCTCAATCTCGCAATATTTTCAGATACATATCCAGCCGTGCGTTGATGTATT
>CAZGFK010000058.1:0-8999 GCA_964524815.1 uncultured Oscillospiraceae bacterium | reverse complement strand
TCACTTGCCCACGCAGAAGCGGGAGAAGATGCGGTTGGTTACGTCCTCGCGGATGTTGCGGCCGGTCAGCTCGCCGAGTGCGCGCATTGCGCCCTCGGTCTCGGTGAGGACGATGTCGGGCGTAGCGCCCGCGCGCATGGCCGCGAGAGCGGCGCGCATACTCTCCAGCGCGCGGGAAACGGCCTCGGCTTGGCGCGCATTAGTGAGTATCTCCCCGGCGGGGACTTCCGGCAGGGGAAAGAGCGCGGCAATGGCCTTTTCCAGCGCGCCCAGCCCCTCGCCCGTGACGGCGCTGACTGGGACACAAGGTAGCGGGGTATCTAGCGCGGTGACGCGGCGGGGTAAATCCGCCTTGCTGAGCACGACTACCGCGCGCTTTGCCCGCTCCGCCGCGCGGACAAGGGCAAAATCCTCATCCGTCAAGTCGCGGCTTGAATCCACCACGACAAGCACAAGCTGCGCATTTTCAAGCGCGCGGCGGCTGCGCTCAACGCCCAGGCGCTCCACCTCATCGTTCGTTTCGCGGATGCCGGCAGTGTCGGTCAGGCGCAGAGTGAGCGAGCCTAAGTTAAGCTTCTCTTCAATAGTATCGCGCGTTGTGCCGGGAATCTGCGTAACAATGGCGCGGTCATACCCCAAAAGCGCATTCAAAAGCGAGCTTTTGCCCGCATTAGGCCGCCCGACTATCGCGGCGGGAACGCCGCTTTGCATGAGCTTGCCTCTTTCAAACGTACCAAGTAACGCCGCAAGCTCGCTGACGGATGCTTCCAAGCGCGTTTTATACTCTTCAAGGCGGAACTCCTCAATATCCTCATCGGGATAGTCCAGCACCGCGTGAAAATGCGAGCCGATATCGGCAAGGAGCGAGTAAACGCGCTCTGTCCGGCGGGAAACCGCGCCGGAGAGCTGCCCGGCGGCATTGCGCGCGGCCTCAACGCTCTCCGCGTCAATTATATCTGCCACAGCCTCTGCCCCGGTAAGCTCCATACGCCCGGAGAGAAACGCGCGCTTTGTAAATTCACCCGGCCCTGCCTGACGCGCGCCGAGGGCAAAAATCTCCTCCAAGGCCGCGCGAAGCACCACGGGAGAGCCGTGGCACTGAAGCTCGGCGGTCGCCTCGCCCGTATAGCTGTGCCCGGCGCGGCTGACCGTACACAGGCACACATCCAGCAGCCCCCCGTCACGCGCGCAAAGCCGCCCGTAAACCAGCTTCCTATCCTCGTTTTCGGACATACGCGAGCCGTTGGCGGGGAAAAAGATTTTATCTATTATTTCAAAGGTTTTTTCGCCGGAAACGCGGATTATTCCTATCGCGGAAACCTGAGCGCCGGTAGCTACGGCGGCAATGGTATCAGCTGTCATACTCTCTCCTCCGAATCGCACAAAAGTCCTATCAGCTCGCGCGGCGCGGCTATACGCCCGTCGGGGCTTTCCGCCGTGCCGAAGCCGTAGGCGGCGTGGATAAACGCCGCACCCGCCTGACGCGCGCTTTGCTCATCAAGCGCGGTATCGCCCACATAAACGGGGCATTTCAAGCCGTGGCGCGCCGCGATAAGCGCGATATTCTCCGCTTTTTTAAGGTGCGTATGCCCCTCGGTGAGATAATCGGCAAAGTATTTTTCAAACCCGGTGAGAGCAAAAAACGCGTCTATATACTCCCTCTGACAATTGCTGACGGCAAAAAGCTTCGTGCGCGCGGAAAGCTCACGGAGCATATCCTCCGCCCCGTCATACACGAGCGCGCCGTGGGTCTTGATATAATCTATCTCCCCGTCCATGCAAAGGAGGCAAAGCTCATGCCGTTTTTCTCCGTACTGCGAAAAGAGCTTGTCGGCAATCGCGCCCTGCGTCAGCCCCATTATGGATGTGACATCATCCAGGGTAACGCCCGCCGCGCCGCCGACATGGGCGCGAAGCGTCTCGCTCCACGATTGGGCTATGCTCTCGCGCGAATCCCAAAGCGTACCGTCAAGGTCAAATATAACACTGTCGTACTTCATAGGCATATACCGCAGAAAGCCCGCACAGGCGGGCTTTCTTATCTCAATCAATTAATAAGCTTTAATCAGCTGCGCTCCGTTCTCTCGGCGCGGGCGGCACGGGCGGCCTTTTCGTCAATGCGCTCGGAGACATAGTAGCTCAGAGAAAGGAGACTGTCGGAAAAGTGAACATTTTCGACAATAATGGAGCTGTTGGGGGCGGTAAGGTCAACATTGGTGAAGTTCCAAATGGCCTCTACGCCGTTTTCGGTAAGCGTATTCGTGACAGGGATAGCGGCGTTCTTGGGAACGGTGAGTACAGCCACGTCAACGCGATTATAATGAAGATAATCTTCAAGGCTGTCCATAGAGTGAATGGGAACGCCGTTAAACTCCGTGCCGATAAGCTCGGGGTCGATATCAAAGGCGGCGGCAAGCTTGAAGCCCCATGCGCTGAAACAGAAATTATCCATAAGCGCATGGCCGATGTTACCTGCACCCACAAGAATGGCGCTATAGCCCCTGTCCGTGCCGAGGATGGACGCTATCTGCCCGTGGAGCGCCGCGACATTGTAGCCGTAGCCCTGCTGACCGAACTCGCCGAAGCAGCTGAAGTCCTGACGGATCTGAGAGGGCGTAAGCCCCAACTGCTGGCCAAGCTCAAACGAGGAAATGCGGCTAACACCGCTATTCATCAATTCGTCAAGCTTCCTCAAATAGCGAGGAAGACGGCGAATAACGTTATTGGATACTTTAATATTCTTCAATGGGAACCTCTCCTTACGTGTGGAATGCTGAATCAACACAGACAGACAAAGCTATTCTGTATAGATATCGGTGATTATACCACACAAAAGGAGAGGTTTCAAGGCAGTTTGATAATTTTTATCAAACTTTACGGGAAATTAATAATTTGTCAAGCCTCGTTTTCGGCCAAAGCTTCCTGCGCAAGAACGATATACGGCTCAATCGCGGTCAGATACTCTTCCCCGCTCAGCCCCGGCGTAAAGGACACAGGCTCGCCGTTTTCGTCATGCGTGAGAACAAGCAAGGTATCCTCGCATATGCACACCAAAAGCGTCTTTTCCTCATCGTCAAGCATAAAGGAGATGATATCAACGCGCTCCGGCTCGATGTTTTCCGGGAGAAGCTTTTTCAAATGCTCATCCAGCGCCACGGGAACGCCGACAACCGGGGGAACGGAAGAGGCCGTGTCATCCGGCTGCTCGCCCTCGGCCGGGACGGGTGCACTCGGCGCGGGAGACGCGCTCGCGGCGGCATTTTCGCCGTTATCGGCGGCGCTCGGTGTGTCAGATGCGGCTTTATCGCTCTTCTGCGGCTCTTCTTCCTCGGCTTTGGCATCGGTGAGGAGCATTGCGGTAAGCTCGGTTATATCTATCGCCCTAAAGTCAATGCTGCGGGCAATGTTTTTCTTCTCGCTCTCGGCATTAGCCTCGTCCTGCTCTGCGCCGTTTGCGGGCGCTTGAGCGGCCGAAGCGCTCTGCGTGGGAGCAGCGCTCGCGGCGGGTGCCGCTATGCTGCTTTGGGCAAGGTCTTTATCAGAGGATGCCGCATCCTCTCCCTCGGCGCTGTCAAGCGCCGGAGTGGCGGTCGGCTGCGCCGACGGCACGGGGGTAGATTCCTGCGGCGCGGCCGTCACTTCTGGCGTGGCCGTGGGTGCAGGGGTCGCAGTCGGCGTGGGCGTGGGTGCGGGAGTTGCCGTGGGTGCGGGCGTTGCCGTGGGTGCGGGGGTGACAGTCGGGGTCGGGGTCGCCGTTACAACGGGCGAAAAGTCCGGGAACTGCACGGGCGCAGTTTCTACAGCGGCTCTTTGCGTGCTCGTGTCCTTTTCGGGAACGTAGCCGTAGTTTTCGCTGTCGGGAATGGTGGGCACGGTGTAGGCCGGGGCATACTGCTGCGCAGGCACGGGGGTGGGCGCAACGGTGGGTGTGGGTGCGGTGACGGAAGCGGCAGCCTCTTCGGCAACGGATTTGTTGCCGGACGCGATAATGCTGGTGCGGCTTTCGTACACGGCAGCATCGGTTCTGCGGCTGTTGACAATTGCAACGCCGCCCACTGCGGCTACCACAAGCGCCGCGCACGCGGCCGCCGCGATAAGGTTTTTCATCGGGCGGGATATGGTGCGGCGGTTTTTGCGCACTATTTCACTGCGGCGAATATTCGCCATGATGTTATCTGTTAAATCTTCCGGGGGTTCTGCCAAATCGGAAGTAATGGTGTCTGACAATGCGGAAAACGCTTGATACATTGCCGCGCATTCGCGGCAAGTGCCAAGGTGCTCGGCCAAGGCAGCGCGCTCGTCCCTGGATAGGTCCTCATCGAGCATACGGCTGATAAGCTCCTGATAGTATTCACATCCGCTCATGACAGATCACCTCCTCTCTCTTTGCTTGACGAGACAAACTCAGGAATGTTCCCGTCTTTTATAAGAAATGAGCATAATTTTTTTCTTGCTCTGAAAATGCGGGATTTCACCGTGCCCTCTTCCAAGCCCAAGGTCTCGGCGATTTCCTCATAGCTCAGCCCCTGAATTTCGCGCAGGAGCAGGATTTCCCTATGCTCCGGCGGGAGCGCGGCAAGCCCTCGCCGCACGGCATCGCGCGTGAGCGCCCGGTCAAGAAGCTGCTCGGGCGACTGGCTTTCGTCCGCAATATCCATTTCCACCTCGTCCCCGTCATCGTCCTCAACGGAGAGAGAAAGCGTGGGCTTGCGGTTGCGGCTGCGCAAAAAGTCAAGACAGACGTTAGACACTATCCTGTAAAGCCACACCGAGAACTTGCTCTCGCCGCGGAAGGACGAGAGGGAGTTATACGCCTTGATAAATGCTTCCTGCGACATATCGTAAGCGTCCTCGCTGTTGCCCGTCATACGCAGGGCAAGATTGTATACATTTTTCTCATATTCCTTGACAAGCGCTTCATAAGCGTTCACGTCACCGTCAAGGACGGCCTGAATAACAGCGGCCTCCTGTTCACGCGTCATAGAATTTCCCCCTTGCTGAAGGTGTTTTACTTCAATACACACAAAATTGTCGCGTGGAAAATATGCTGATTTTATTATTCTTATTTCAAATCGCGCTTAATATCATGCGCAATTTTGCGTATGTCCTCAAGCGTTTCGACATGAACAAGCTGATTACGGTAGTAGGCGGCATACGGCACACCGTGCAGATACCACGGCAGATGATGCCGCGCTTCTAAGCACGCCGCGCGCTCCCCTATCCGTTCGCTGAGCGTCTCTATTTGCTCAACGCCCACCGTAATGCGCTCGGCAAGCACCGGGCGCTCCGGGATTTCTTCCCCGGCTATCGCCGCATTCCCCTGCTCAAAAAGCCACGGATCGCCGAACGCGCCGCGCCCTATCATGGCAAGGTCACAGCCGGTGTAGCGCAGGATATGCGCCGCGTCCTCGGGAGTGAAGATATCGCCGTTTGCCGTCACGGGCACGGACACCGCGTTTTTCACCTCGCGTATTATGTCCCAATCCGCCTTGCCGGAATACATCTGCACGCGCGTGCGCCCATGCACGGCAATGGCCGAAGCCCCGGCCGATTCGCATATGCGGGCAAACTCCACGGCGTTCACACTGCCGCCGTCCCAGCCCTTGCGGAATTTCACCGTTACCGGCGCGCTCACGGCGCGGCAAACGCTCTCTATTATCTTTCCGGCCAGCTCCGGCGTTTTCATCAGCGCCGAGCCGTCCCCGGATTTGATGACCTTGCCCACGGGGCAGCCCATGTTAATATCCAGTATATCCGCTCCGGAAAGCTCAAGCGCAAGCCGGGCAGCCTCGGCCATTATCTCCGGCTCATGGCCGAAAATCTGCACGGCACAGGGGTGCTCATCCTCGGGAATATACAAAAGCGAGCGGGTTTTCACGTCTTTATATACAAGCGCCCGCGCGCTGACCATCTCTGTCGTTGTGAGCGCCGCGCCGCGCGCGCGGCAAACGGCGCGAAACGCAAAATCCGTCACGCCCGCCATCGGCGCGAGCACCAAGCGCCCCTCTATGGGCACATTGCCTATCATCACCATGTTATATCAAGCCCCACCGGACAATGATCGGAGCCCATTACCTCCGGGAAAATATACGCGTCCTTTATATTATCCTTTAACCGCTCGGACGCGACAAAATAATCAATACGCCAGCCCACATTTCGCTCTCTCGCGGCCATGCGGTAGCTCCACCAGGAGTAAGCGTCGCGCTTATCGGGGTAGAGGGTGCGGAAAGTGTCTATAAACCCGGCGGCAAGGAGCTTTGTGAACTTGTCGCGCTCCTCGTAGGAAAAGCCGGGCTTGCCGATGTTGGGCTTGGGGTTTTTAAGGTCGATTTCCTCATGGGCGACATTCATATCCCCGCACACGATAACCGGCTTTTTCGCGTCCAGCTCGCAAAGATACTCGCGGAAATCATCTTCCCAGCTCATGCGATAGTCAAGACGCTTCAGCTCGTCCTGCGCGTTGGGCGTGTACACGCACACGAGGTAAAACTCCTCGTACTCCAGCGTGATAACGCGCCCCTCGGTGCAATGGCACTCCTGAGGAAGATTGTAGCTGACGGAAAGGGGCGTGCGGCGGGTGAAAATCGCCGTGCCGGAGTAGCCTTTTTTGTCGGCATAGCACCAGTAGCTTTCGTAGCCGGGCAAGTCCAAATCCACCTGTCCCGCTTGCAGCTTTGTCTCCTGCAAGCACACAAAGTCCGCCTCGAAGCTCCAAAAAATGTCCTCAAAGCCTTTTTTTATGACGGCGCGCAGGCCGTTTACGTTCCATGAAATAAACCTCATTTTTTCTCTCCGTTGTCGGCGCAGTCTGCGCGGCTTTTCTCCGCGCCGCGCGCATCGGCCAAAGAGGCATTGCGCAGCCTCGGCACTTCGCCCGCCGCCGTGGTAAGCGTTGCGGCGGTTTTGCGCGCCACAACGCGATTTATCTTCAAGCCCTCGGCGTAAAACTTCGCTTCATAGTCCGTCATCACGCCGACAGGGCCGTTTGCGTGCAAATCGTGCGTAAGCTCGTCAAGCTCCCAGCCCTCGGCGGAAAGCTGCTCCAATGACCAGTCAAAAAGCGGGGTGTTGTCGGTTTTGAAATGGATCTCCCCGCCCACGGGCAGCACCGCGGCATAGCGGCGCAGGAAAGCGGGCGATGTAAGGCGGAGCTTGGCATCGCGGCTTTTCGGCCAAGGGTCGCAGAAGTTTATGTATATCCTCTCTGCCTCGCCCTCGGCGAACATCTCCGTGAGCTTGGCCGCGTCCGTATCTATAAAGCGGACGTTTTCCAGCTCTCTTTCCCGTATGCGCTCCATCGCGATTATCATCGCATCCGGCACTTTTTCCACGGCGAGCAGGAGCGTGTCGGGATAAGCGGCCGCCGTGTCGGCGGTGAAACGCCCCTTGCCGCAGCCAAGCTCGATATGCACCCGCTCATACTCCGGGAAAGCTTTCAGCCACCCGCCCTTGGGCGCGGCGCTGTCCGTTATCATAAGCTCGGCGCATTTTTCCATACGCGGCGCGAGATTGCGGCGTTTTCTCATCCTCATATTGCGTGTTCTCCTGTCCGTTATACTGAAATGTTATTTTACCACAGCGCGCGCAAAACATCAACGAGGAATTACAGAGGAGAAAGAACAGGCATGAAAGCGCTCATGCCTGTTCTTTTGGGGATTCAAGATGTGTTCTCGTTTTTATCGTCAAGCCGTCAGTCATTATAGGCGCGGCCTGTTTAATAATCAGCCGTTGGCCTTTTTGCGCTTGTAGATTACCACGGCGGCAGCCGCGCCCACGGCGCTCACGCCGAGCAGAGCCGCCCACAGGCCGAGATTTGCATCATCGCCGGTCTTAACGCCGTTGAAGGAAGAGGCCGTGCCCCAGGTCTTGAAGTAACCCGTGGCGGCGTTGCGTCCGTCCACGCCGACGGTAATGGTGTGAATGCCGTTGCCGTTATAATACTGGCGCAGCCAAGAGATGAACGCAGGAGTGAGCGTTACCCAAATCTGGCCGTCACTGGAGCCGCGGCAGACATAGTTTGCATCGGAAAGCAGGTTGCCGTCAACCCAAACTTGGCCGCTCCAATTGCTGATATGATCGTTCACGAGGAAGTCAAGGCCGTTTGTGCCGTCCCACACGCCGTAGTTGCCCTTGATGATGCTGGGCGTGTAGTTCACGATTACGGTGTGGTTCTGCGTGGTTACGGGGTAGGTCGCCGTGTCATTGGGGGTAAAGGTTACGGCGAGGGAATAGCTGCCGTTATATCTGCCGTAAGCGGTGGCCTTGCCCGAGCCGAGATTGGTCACTTCTATACCGTTGCTGGGGTCGCCCGTTGCGGGAACCCAGTTGAAGTTGAATGTGCCGGGAATGCTGACGCTCGGATTGCTCTTCAAGCGGGCATTGCTCGCCACGAGCTGGAGCACGCCGCCCTTTGCCGTCACGGTAAAGGAGCTGACGCTGTTATAAAAGCCCGCCACGTCAAATTCAATGATGTTGTTCGCTCTCACGGTCACGGTGACATCGACGGAAGTGATTTCATGTCCGTCTATAACGGCGTGATACTTAACCGTACCTGCCGCAGACCCGGCCGTGACAACGCCGGTGGAAGCATCGAGCGTAGCGACATTTGCGCTGCTCGTGCTGACTTCTTTCCATGTCACACCGCTGATAGCCTCGCTCTTGCCGTTATAGTACGCGGTGAGCTTAGAGGTGTTAGAGGAAGAGCCGATAGTCAAGGTGTCGGGAGCAGCCTTGAGGGTAATCCCGTCTTTGACAGTAAGCGTAAGACTTGCAGGGGTGTAGCCATCGCAGCTTGCATTTACAACCACAGTGCCGCCGTATGCGCCGGTGGTGAGCGTGCTTCCGCTCACGCTTGCAGGTCCGGATTCTACGGAATAATTAACCGTCTTGTCGGTTATGGCCGTGCCGCCGTCAAGCGCACTGAGGGTGTAGGTATTGCCGCCGGCAAAAAGCTCGGAGCTGTTGACGCTGAGGGTCATGGTTTTAGCCGTGCTCTTTGC
>CAZGFK010000057.1:0-9807 GCA_964524815.1 uncultured Oscillospiraceae bacterium | reverse complement strand
AATAGTCAAAGAAAATTTTTGTTGCAAATTTCAAAAAAGTGTGGTATTCTCAAAGCTACATTGCGTATATCATGTGCGTTGAACGGGAAGATAGCGCGTTCGTACTCATCAGAGAGCGGGGGTCATCGGCTGAAAGCCCCCTTGGGTATACCCGCTTAGTTCGCCCGCGAGCCTCCGGCCAATCACCGGCGCGCAGACTGCGTTAAAGGTCTTTCAAGTGCGGCGCACTGCGCCGAATCCGGGTGGTACCGCGGAAGCTATGCTTTCGTCCCTAAGTGTTTTGGGGACGGGGGCTTATTTTTTTAGTATAGGAGTGTAAGAAAACATGAGAGAACTTATGCAGGGGCTGAGAGAAGCCTCTATCAAAGCGATAAGGGATTGCGACAATGTGGAGCTGCTGGAAGCGCTGAGAGTGAAATATCTCGGCAAAAAGGGCGAGCTGACGGCGATTCTGCGCCAGATGGGCAAGCTCTCCGCAGAGGAGCGCCCCGCAATGGGTCAGCTTGCAAACCAGCTTCGCGCCGATATAGAAGCCGCGCTGGACGAGCGCAAGGCGGATTTGTCCGAAAAGCTTATGGAAATGAAGCTCGAAAGCGAGCGCGTGGACGTGACCTTGCCGGGCGAGAGCGTCAAGCAAGGGCACAAGCACCCGATGTACAACGTTCTTGACCAGATAAAGGACATCTTCATCGGCATGGGCTTTGAAATCTTGGACGGGCCTGAGGTTGAGCGCGCGGATTATAACTTCACAAAGCTCAACATCGACGAGGGTCACCCCTCCCGCGAGTGGACGGACACCTTTTATTTCACGCCCGACAGTCAGATCCTTTTGCGCACGCAAACCTCGAATATGCAGGTACACGCGATGGAGACGCGCCCCCTGCCTATCCGCGTGCTTGCGCCGGGACGCGTTTACCGCAAGGACGAGGTGGACGCGACACACTCCCCGATGTTCCACCAGATAGAGGGCTTGGTTGTGGATAAGGGCGTTACCATGTCCGACCTTAAAGCCACGCTCAACCTCGTTGTGGAAAAGATATACGGCAAGGGTACCGTTACCCGCTTCCGCCCGCACCATTTCCCCTTTACCGAGCCGAGCTGCGAGCTGGATATCCAGTGCCACAAGTGCGGCGGCAAGGGCTGCCCGACCTGCAAGGGCGAGGGCTGGATAGAAGTGCTCGGCGCGGGCATGGTTCACCCGAAGGTGCTTGCCGGGTGCGGCATTGACCCGGATGTTTACTCCGGCTGGGCGTTCGGCATGGGGCTGGAGCGCTTGGCGCTGGGCGAGTACAAGATAAACGATATGCGCCTTATATTTGAAAACGATGTGCGCTTCCTGGAGCAGTTTTGAGGAAAGGAAGGATAAGATAAAATGCAGCTTTCGAGAAAATGGCTCAACGAGTTTGTGGAGCTTCCCATTGAAGAATATGACGATCGCCGCTTCGGCGAGGCGATGACCGTGTCCGGCTCTAAAGTCGAGGTCACGGAGGATTTGAGCAAGAAGATTAAAAACGTCAAAGTCGGCAAGATACTTTCTATCGAAAAGCACCCCGATTCCGACCATATGCTGGTGGTGCAGCTTGATGTAGGGTGTGATGCGCCCGTGCAGATTTGCACCGGCGCTTGGAACGTCCACGTGGGCGACCTTGTCCCCGTGGCGCTCGACGGTGCGCTTTTACCCACGGGCGTGACCATTACCGCCGGGAAGCTTCGCGGCGTGGAATCCAACGGTATGCTCTGCTCGCTCAAGGAGCTGGGGCTGACCGCGCACGATTACCCCTACGGCGAGATTAAGGCCGCCGCCATCCTCGGCGATTATCACGCCCTTGACCCCGAAAAGCCCTCGATTTCCCCCGATATCCACCCCGGTGACACTATTTTCGGCAGAATCGTGGCCGCAGAGGTGACGGATGTTGAAGCCTACGGCGTGAACCTTTGGAAAGTGGCGCTCGATGGCGGCGCGCGTGTGGGCGAGACTATATGCGACTGCCAAAATGTCCACGCGGGCGACCTGGTTGCCTACGATAACCCCAACGGCAAAATCTGCACACTTGACGACCTGCACGCAAAGCAGGAAGAGTTCCCCCACTGCATCCCCGACGGCATTTTTGTGCTGCATGAGGAGTGCGCACCCGGCGATGATGTGGGCGCGCTTGTCGGCATGGATGACCATGTGGTGGAGTTTGAAATCACGCCCAACCGCCCGGACTGCCTTTGCATGATAGGCCTTGCGCGCGAAGCCGCCGTGACCTTCGGCAAGAAGCTTACGCTGCACGAGCCGGTGGTGCAGGCCAAGGCCGGGGGCGACATTAACGAGCTTGCCAAGATATACATTGACGAGCCCGAGCTTTGCCCGCGCTACACCGCGCGCATGGTGAAAAACGTGAAAATCGCGCCCAGCCCCGTGTGGATGCGCGAGAGACTGCGCAACGCGGGTATGCGCCCGATAAACAATATCGTTGACATTACCAACTATGTCATGCTCGAATACGGCCAGCCGATGCACGCTTTTGACTTTGCCTGTGTCGGCAACAACGAAATCCATGTGCGCCTTGCCCGCGAGGGCGAGAGCATCCGCACCTTGGACGGCACGGAGCGCAAGCTCACGGAAAGTATGCTTTGCATATGCGACACCGACAAGCCCGTGGCCGTGGCCGGCGTAATGGGCGGGGAGAACAGCGAGATTATAGGCGACACGGCCATGGTGCTTTTTGAAAGCGCCAACTTCAACGGCCCGTCCGTCCGCCGCACGGCGACTGCCCTGGGTATGCGCACCGACGCTTCCGCCCGCTTTGAAAAGGGCTTGGATATCAAAAACACCTACGCCGCCGTTCAGCGCGCTTGCGAGCTTGTGGAAATGCTCGGCGCGGGCGAAGTGGTAGAGGGTGTGATAGATGTCGTTCCCGCAGAGCTGAAAACCACCACCGTAAAGCTTGAACCGGAGAAGATAAATGCGCTGCTCGGCACGGACATAGGCGAGGCCGCCATGCGCAAGATTCTTGAGGAGCTCGGCTTTACCCTTGAGGGCGACACGATATACGTTCCCTCTTGGCGCGGCGATGTGGAGCATTATTCGGACATTGCCGAGGAAGTCGCGCGCTTCTACGGCTACAATGAGATTCCCACGCGCTTCACCGGCGCTATAAGCACCTGCGGCGGCTTTAACGAAGTGCAGCTTGCCGAGCGCACCGTGGGCGAGGCGCTTCGCGCCTTGGGCATGGACGAGATTATCACCTACTCCTTTATAAGCCCCAACTACTATGACAAGATAAGAATGCCGGCGGACTCTTCTCTGCGCGACAGTCTCCGCATCTTAAACCCCCTCGGCGAGGACACCTCTATCATGCGCACCACCGTTCTCCCCTCCATGCTGGAGATTCTCACTCGCAACTTCAACTTCCGCAACAAGTCCGCCGCCCTCTACGAGATAGGCAAAATCTATCTCAAGCGCGCCGACGGCCTTGCCGATGAGCCGAAAATCGTCTCCATGGGCGCATTCGGCGAGGGCGAGAGCTTCTTTACAATGAAGGGCAGAGTGGAAGCCCTGCTCAAGGCGCTGGGAGCGCCCAAGGCAAGGTTTGTCGCCGAAAGCGGCAACGCTTCCTACCACCCCGGCCGCTGCGCCAAGGTGTATGTAGGGGATGAGTATATAGGCGTGTTCGGCCAGATTCACCCGGCGGTTGCGAAAAACTACGGCGTGGATGCGGAGCTTTACTGCGCGGAGCTTGGCTTTGATGCGCTGTTGAAGGTCAAAGGCGGCATACCCGTTTATAAGCCGCTGCCGAAGTTCCCGTCCGTGACGCGCGATATCGCCGTTGTGTGCGCCGCTGAGGTCACTGTGGGCGAGCTTACCGAGTGCATCATGGCAAACGGCGGGGAATACCTCAAGGATTGCACGCTCTTCGATGTCTACACCGGCCACCATATCGCCGAGGGCATGAAGTCCGTTGCGTTCTCGCTCACCATGCGCGCCGAGGATCAAACCCTCACCGATGAGCACGCCGAGGAAACCGTGAAAAACGTGCTCACGGCGCTGAAAGAAAACTGCGGCGCGGTGATACGCTGAAAAGAAGCTCGCAAAGAGAATTTTTAATGAAAAATTAATCTTCTTTCGGCAAATTTCGCCTTTACTTGCGTGGAGTTTGTGGTATAATCCGAAGTAAGAAATAAAGAAAAACGGAGGGGTCATCATGGCAGACGAAACAAGAAAATTTGAAGCGCTTGACAGCAAAACCGCGATGAAAGAGGTTCTTTCTTCTGTGTATAACTCCCTCATGGTCAAGGGCTATAACCCGATAAACCAGATAGTGGGCTATATACTCTCCGAAGATCCGACCTATATCACAAATTACAACAACGCCCGCACGCTCATAACGCGCATTGACCGCGATGAGCTGATGAGCGAGCTTGTCAAGACGTATTTGGATAAGTAACTTATACCGCAAAAAGCCGAGGCGAAAGCCCCGGCTTTTTTGCGTCCGAGAGTGCGGGAAAAGGCGCTTGTCGTTGCGAAAATTTGACTGTGCTTGCCGCGGGGCTTGTGCGCAAAGGCGAGTTGATGATATAATTTTTCAAAAGAGAAAGAGACGGGAGGTGCGCGATGAAAAAACGGGAGAAGAACCCCTTGTCGCTCAAATGGGGGCTGTCACTGGCCACGATTATATGCTGGGTTTTGCCCATCGTCATCGTGACGGTCACGGCGGCGCTGTTTTTGAATTACTATTACAACACCACCATAAAAAAGACGGCGGACGCGGGCGCGGATAATGCTTTGCGGCAGGTGGAGCTGCGGCTGTCGGCGGCGATAGAGGATTCAAAGGCTGTTTCCTACGAGGGCTATGTGCGCCAAGCATACAGAGAGTATCAGCGCGATAAAAGCAAAAGCACCCTTTATAAAACCATTACCGACTATTTATCGCAGAAATATTCGCGAAACGCGGCTTTCAGCGTGATTTATATTTCGTTTTTGGATGAGGCGCTGGATATCCACCCCTACGCTGCGGCACAGGGTACGGCGAAATATAACGTGCTGCGCAATTATAAAGAGAGCATACTGCCGGAGGTGGAGCGGGCGATAGGCGACACTGACACGGGGATAAAATTCATCACCGTGGACGGGGGCTTATACATGGTGCGAAACCTTTTGGATAATGACTTTAAGCCCTATGCCATGCTTGTAATGGGGCTTGAAAAGAGCATGATGTTTCAATCACTTTACGGGATAAACGGTATTTATGCGCAGGAAGTGAGCATAGACGGACTGCCCGTGGCGCTGGAAGAGGGGGAGATGCCCGAGGGGTTGACCCCATCGGTAATGCAGTATAAAACTGAGGCCGAGGGGCATGAGCTTATCTTCACCGCGCAAACGGCAAACGTGAGCATATGGAGCACTATACCCCTTTTGCGCCGGGCGATACTGATTATTGCGCTTTTGGTGCTGCCGCTTTTGGCCGCGATGATATACTTTTTCCACCGCAACATAAACCACCCCATGGAAGTGCTGATAGAGGCAACTGGGCGCGTGCAGGGCGGGGAGCGCGGCTATCTTATAGATGAGCGCGCCTCTAATGCCGAGTTTAAACAGCTCTTCAGCCATTTTAACTCCATGTCAACCGAGCTGAAAAACCAGTTTGACCGCCTCTTTTACGAGCAGCAGGCGCTTCAACAGGCCAAGATTAAGGCACTGCAATCGCAGATTAACCCGCATTTTCTCAACAACACCCTTGAAATTATCAACTGGGAAGCGAGATTGGCGGACGATGAGCGGGTGTGCTCGATGATAGAAGCGCTCTCCACCATGCTCGATGCCGCCATCGGGCGGGACGGCCGCTCGGAAATCGCGCTTAGGGAAGAGCTTGAATACGTGGATGCGTATTTATACATCACGCGCGAGCGCCTGGGCGATAAGCTCACCGTGGAGCGGCGGGTAGACCCCGCCATGCTCGATTGCAGCATACCGCGCTTAATGCTCCAGCCCATTATAGAAAACGCCGTGGAGCATGACCTATCCAAAAACGGCGGGCTTTTGAGCCTGAGAACGTACATAAAGGAAGAAAAGCTCTATTTTGAAGTGGAGCATGACGGGGCGATATCGTCTGAGGGCTGGGAGAGCATAAAAGCCTCGCTGGCTGCCCCCAATGTCGCCGAAATCCCGCCTATGCGGGGCAGCGTCGGACTGAGAAACGTCAATCAGCGCTTAAAGCTCATGTACGGCGAGGACTACACTTTCACGATAACCCGGCCGACAGACGGGCGAATCTTGGCGCAAATTGTGCTAAATTGCACAAACATCGCAACCAATGGCAAAAAACCGCAAGCAGGACAATTAACCGAAAACGAAAAATAAACTAAAATAAAGCTAATGGACGCAAAGCGTCACACAAATAATTTAAAAGAGGAGAAATAAACATGAAAAAATTGTTGGCTCTCTTGCTCGCATTGACAATGGTATTTGCTCTTTGCGCGTGCGGCAGTCAGGCCGCCGCTCCCGCCGAAGCTCCGGCAGAGGCAGAGGCAGAAGCCGCCCCGGCAAAGGAATCCGTGACCATTAATGTCGTCACTTCCTACGGCGGCGATGATGGCAACCGTAAGAATTTTGAAGCGGCTGTCGCGGCTTACGAGGAATCCACCGGCAACAAGGTCAATGACGGCTCCGCCACTTCCAACGAAGAGTGGAAAGCCAAGGTTCTGACCGACTTCGAGACCGGTTCCGAGCCTGACGTGCTGTTCTTCTTCACCAATGCGGACGCAGAACCCTTCATCACGGCAAACAAGGTCGTCTCCATTGACGAAATCCGCGCCGAGTACCCCGAGTACGCAACCAATATGAAAGACAGCATGATGGCTGTCGCTTCCGACGGCAAGCAGTACGCCGTTCCGTCCTCCGGTTTCTGGGAGAATATGTTCGTCAACAAGACCGTGCTTGACGCTTGCGGCGTTGCCGTTCCCGGCCCGGACTACACCTGGGATCAGTTCCTTGCCGACTGCCAGACCATTCTTGACAACGGCTACACCCCCATCGCCTGCTCCCTCATCGAAGTGCCTCACTACTGGTTCGAGTTTGCTGTTATGAACAACGGCACCCTTGAAAACCAGCTTGATGTCCCCACTGTTGACGCTGACGGCAAGCTCGTCGAGGACGAGACTGCTGCCAAGTGGATAGCAGCACTTGACGATATAAAGGCTCTCTACGAGCTTGGCTACTTCCCCAAGAACACCCTTACCGCCGGTGACGCAGAGACTGTTGCCCTCTTCGGCGAGGACGAGGCTGCGTTCCTTATAGACGGCTCTTGGAAAGTCGGCTACTTCTCCGAAAACCACGGCGACAACCTTGACGGCTACGCCATTTCCTACGTCCCTGCCAAGGGCGATCGCGAAGCGACCGACGCTATAGGCGGCATCTCCATGGGTTACTTCATCACTCGCAAGGCTTGGGATGACCCTGCAAAGCGCGATGCAGCAGTTGAGTTCGTTTCTCAGCTCACCTCTGACGAAGTGCTCAGCAAGTTCGTCACCACCGAGGTTACGGCGCTTGTCAACGGCGCAAAGCCCGAGGGTCTTAACGCTCTCCAGCAGTCCGCTGCCGACACCAATGCCAACATCACCGGCGTTATAGGCGCGGTGCAGGACAGCATCACCAGCGAAGCCAAGGGCGATCTCTTTGCCAACGTGCAGAACGTTGTCACCGGCAAGATGAGCGCGCACGATGCTGTTGAATCCGCAATCAAGCTTAACTGATAACTTTTCATTTGGTACTCCTTCGCATATATCCGAAATAGGGTCGCGCAAGCGACCCTATTTGACTAAGCAGAGATATAAAACTCTGATGAAAATCTAAAAAATCAGAGCAGCGGGGGAGCTTGAGGGGGCAAGGCCCGCCTCAAATCGGATAAACCGCCGTTGAAAAGCCTTGTGTGCAAGGCTTTTCGGGCGAAGCAGCATTTTGGTTTTGTTCAAAATGCTCGGCGGACAGGCTTGCACAGCCCGGCTCGGCGGGCTGCTTGCAAGCCGGGTCGCACAAGCGACCCTATTTGACTATAAACTTATGTGTAGCATTATATAATAGCTCTGACTATATAGCATTATAGAATAGCTCTATAGCGATTTGACTATAGAAAACGACAATCAGCTTCTTGACGGTGAAGAAAATGAATTCTATGATATATAAAAAGAAAACACCGCTGTTTTTCTTCCTTGTTCCGGCGTTTGTTTTCCTTGTGGTGTATCTGTACTATCCGTTTGTGCAGAATATAATCAATACATTCCTGAATATAAGCGGCTTGGGGCGCGCGGCGGAGGGGGTAAACACCCCGTGGTACGAAAACTATCAGCGCCTTTTCACTGACCCGTATATGGCCGTGGCGATGAAAAACACGATGATTTTAGTCGTGTGCACGGTGATATTCCAAGTGGGCATTGCGCTTATCCTCGCGCTCTTGGTGGACACGATACGTGTCGGCGCGCAGGTTTTCCGCACGATTTACTTTTTCCCCATTGTCATTTCCGCCACGGCGCTGGGGCTTATGTTCAACCTTATCTTTCTTTATAAGGGCGGCATGGTAAACCAGCTTCTTTTGAGCATGGGGCAGCTGGAGTATGAAATAAAGGCAAACGGGAAAATGATAGTGGAGTGGCTGGACTGGAAGGACCAGGCGCACTTCCTCTTTACGATGCTGCTGCCGGTAATGTGGCAGTACGTAGGGTTTTACTTCGTGATTATCGTCACGGGGCTAAATAACATCTCTCAGGATATCTACGAGGCGGCGGCGCTGGACGGCGCGGACGGGTGGAAACGGACAAAGTACATCACTCTGCCGCTTTTGAAGAACGTGCTTTGCACCTGCCTTGTGCTCGCCATTACCGGGGCGCTGAAGGTGTTCGACTTGCCGTGGGTGATGTTCGGTGCGGGTATGCCGGAAAATATGGGCTGGCTGACCGGCACATATATGTACGACCAGACCTTTAACAAGATGAACGTGGACTACGGCTCTACAATCGCGGTGCTGATAGTGGTGCTGGGGGTTGTGCTCTCAAGCATCAGCAACAGGATATTCAAGCCGTCCGATGATATTTAAAGGAGCGCTGAGAGCATGAACATAAGAAAAGATACTCTCTCCAAAACGGCGACTTATATTGTCCTCTGCCTTTGGGGCTTGACGACGATATACCCGTTTATATGGGTGATTTTGAACTCCTTTAGGAAAAAGGGGCTTATATTGAGCGATTCGTTTTCCCTGCCGCTGGGCGAGGCGTTCACATGGGATAACTACATCACGGCGTGGGAACGCTCCGATTTTAAAAATGCGTATCTCAACAGCTTCATAATCTCCGGCACGGTGACGGTGGCGGTGGTTATCATCGCGGGGCTTGCGGCCTACGGCCTTGTGCGTTACCGCTTTCGCGGGCGCGGACTTTTGTACGGGCTTGTGACGGCGGGAATGATGTTCCCGGTGTTCTCCACGATAATCCCGGTGTTCCGCTTAGAGGTCATGCTCGGCATTGCCGGCACGGGCAATCGGTGGCTGAGCCTTTTGGCGGTTATATTGCCGCAGATAGCGGGCAATCTGTGCTTCGCGATAATTATTTTAATGGGGTTTATCCAATCTGTCCCCATTGAGCTTGAGGAAAGCGCGTACCTTGACGGGTGCAACGTTTTTCAAATCTACTTCAACATCATCATCCCCGCGGCAAAGTCCTCCTTTGCGACCGTGGCGATATTCGCGTTTTTGTGGAGCTATAACGACCTCTTTACCCAGTCGTTCTTCCTGCGCTACCCGCAGGAGCGCGCGATAACCGGGCTTTTGAACG
>CAZGFK010000056.1:0-10375 GCA_964524815.1 uncultured Oscillospiraceae bacterium | reverse complement strand
CTTGAAGCTTGTCGGGCATTTGGCCGCTTTCAAGCCCCGTCTTGCGCCGGACGGATTCCTTTGCCTTGCGCGCGGCCTCTCTCGCGCGATTTGCCATCATGGCCTTTTCAAGGATGAGCTTGGCCGTGGCCGGGTGCTCTTCAAAGTATTCGGCAAGCTGGTCGTTAACTATGCCGTCCACGAGCGTGCGGATATAGGCATTGCCGAGCTTTTGCTTAGTCTGCCCCTCAAACTGCGCTTCCGGGAGCTTGACGGAGATAACCACCGAAATGCCCTCGCGCACGTCCTCGCCCGAAACCTTGTCATCGCCTTTTATGATGTTATTCTTTTGGCCGTAGGCATTTATGACGCGGGTAAGCGCGGTTTTGAAGCCTGTTTCGTGCATACCGCCCTCGGGAGTGTGGATATCGTTTGCAAAGCTGACGAGGGTTTCGCTGTACCCGTCATTATACTGCATTGCGATTTCCGCCACGGCATCGCCCTTTTGGCCGGAGAGATATATTACATCCTCATGTATGGGAGCTTTGTGCTGGTTAAGATAGCTTACAAACTCGCGTATGCCGCCCTCGTAGTAAAGCACCTCGCCCTGCTCCCTGCCCTCGCGCTCATCGCGCAGCTCAATGGTTAAGCCGCCGTTGAGGAAGGCCTGCTCGCGCATACGGGTGTGGAGTATTTCGTAATCGTACTCCGTCTCATCGAACATCTCGGGGTCGGGCTTGAAGCGGACGGTCGTGCCGCGCTTGTCGGTTTTGCCGAGCTTTGTAATAGGCTCGGTTATGCCGCCGCGGGAGAACTTCATCCTATAGCGCTCCCCGTCCTTGCATACCTCGACTTCGAGCCACTCGGAAAGGGCGTTAACAACGGACGCACCCACGCCGTGCAACCCGCCGGAGACCTTGTAGCCCCCGCCGCCGAACTTGCCGCCCGCGTGAAGCACCGTGAACACGACTTCCAGCGCGCTCTTGCCGGTTTGCTCCTGCGTGTCTACGGGGATGCCGCGCCCGTTATCGGATACGGAGATAATGTCGCCCTGTTCAATCGTTACATTGATATGCGTGCAAAAGCCCGCAAGCGCTTCATCAATCGCGTTATCCACGATTTCATATACAAGGTGGTGAAGCCCGGAGGAGCTTGTAGACCCTATATACATACCCGGGCGCTTTCTGACAGCTTCAAGCCCCTCTAAGACCTGAATCTGCGAAGCGTCATATTCCTGTGCTGCTTTGTTCGTAAATTCTTCTGCCATTTGTAAGTCTCCAAAAAGTTTTCAACAATTTTCGTAAAGCTATGTTGAGTATTTTTGCCGTACTGTCATCGGCTCGACTCGCTTCTTTTATAAAGCGTGACCGAGGCGGGCTGGGCAAGATAAACCCTGCTTTCGCCCTTATCTTCACATATTACAAATGACTTCGGAATCTCATTTTCCGCTGCATTTACTATTATACCAGTTCTTTCCGAAGCTGTCAAGTATTCTCTTGTAATATATGACTGAGATGTTATATCCAAATCGAATATGCCTATTATACTTTCGCTTTGTACAACATTTGCATTTCCTATGTGAAGATACATTTTTATTACCCTTATTTAATTCGACCGTTTTCGACAAACAGCACCCTGCCGCCGGTGCGCTTGGATATGCCCTCGTCCTCGCAGCAGGTGATGAGCGTTTGCCCGCCGCCGATTGAGTTGAGGACAAATTCCTGCCGCTTCGCGTCAAGCTCGCTCAAAACGTCATCCAGCAGTAAAATAGGGTACTCCCCCGTCTCCCGCAGGAAGATTTCGCGCTCGGCCAGCTTCACGGACAGCGCCGCCGTTCGCGTTTGGCCTTGGGAAGCAAAGGCACGGGCAAGCTTGCCGTTGATGAAGATTTCAAGGTCGTCCTTATGAGCGCCGGTCAGGCATTGGCCGGAATCAAGCTCGGCCTGCCTGTGGCTTTCCTGGTGCTCGCAAAGCTGATAGTAGATGTCCTTGGCGCCGGCAAAGGGGTCGGTGACGCTGCTGACGGTTTTGTACCATATTTCAAGCTCCTCGCCCTCGCCGGAAAAGTCTCTATGTATGGGCTTGGCCTCATCGTTGAGCCTTGCGGCAAACGTGGCGCGGTAGCGGATTATCTGCGCGCTTGCCCGGCACATCCCATCGGAAAACTCGTCCAAGGTGTCAAGCAGCGTGGGCTTATCGTGCCAGTCGCGCAATATGCGCATTTTATGCTCGTAGAGCTTATTAAACTGGGAAAGAAACTCCGCATACCTTGGCCGGATTTGGCTTATCGCGTTATCCATAAGCTTACGCCGCACGGCCGCCCCGTCCTTGATGATGTTCAAATCATCCGGGCAGAACAGAACGGTGTTTAGCGTTTCGCCAAGCTCCCCCGCTCTTTTCTTCACGCCGTTTACGCTTATGCGCTTTGTAACGCCGGGACGCATGACGATATTTATCGTCTGCTCCCGCTCGTGGCTTTCTACATCGGCCAAAATCTCGGCCTGTGAATAGTCAAAGCCGATAAGCTCGCGGTCAAAGCGGGTGCGAAAGCTCCTGCCCGTGGAGAGCATATACACGCTTTCCAGCAGGTTTGTTTTGCCCTGCGCGTTCTGCCCGCAAATTACGTTTGTTCCGGGGTCGAAGCAGGCAGTGTCCCATTCGTAGTTGCGCCAGCCGTTGAGCGCAATTTTAATTACCCTCATGCGCTTTCTACTTCAAGCTCGTTCCCGGCAAAGGTGACCTTGTCACCCGCGCGGAGCTTTTTACCCCGCATGGTGCACACCTCGCCGTTGACCTCTACCATGCCCTCGCTTATCACGTACTTGGCTTCTCCGCCCGTGCCTACAAGCGCGGCAAGCTTCAAAAAGGAATCAAGCTTAATATATTCCGTCTCTATCGTTATTTTTTCCATTTAACGCTCTTTCCAATCATGCATCCGCGCGCAGACGCACGGGAAGTATCATGTATCTGTAGCTTTCGTTGCGGTCGGTCGCGCAGATTACGCAGGGGGACGAGGGGGAGTTGAGGTTTATCAAAAGCTCGTCATCCGAGGCTGCTTTCAGCGCGTCCATGAGGTAGCGGCTGTTAAAGCCGATTTCCATGTTGCCGCTGCCCTCGCAAAAGCACATATCGTCCGCGCGGCCTATCGGCGTAAGGCAAAGGAGATTTATCTTTCCGTCATCGAGCTTCATGCGCACGGGGTTTGTGTTCTTTTCGCTGACTATAATAGATACGCGCTCAATTGCGCTCATAAAATCGGCGCGGTTAACCTTGAGCGTGACGGCGAATTTATCCGGCAGGGACTTTCTGTAGTTCAAAAAGTCACCCTCCAAGCGGCGGGACACCACCACGGTGTTGCCTATTACAAAGGAGATGTGCTTTTGCCCGACGGCAATTTCAACCTCGCCGTCCTCGTCCGAGCAGATACGCTCTATATCCGACAGGGTGTTGCCGGGGACGATGAACGTGCAGTTTTGAAGCTTGCCGTTTTCTATCGTTTCGCACCTCTTGGCAAGGCGATAACCGTCCACTGCGACAAGCGTGAGCAAGTGCCCTTCTATTTCAAAGAGGATGCCGGTGTACACCGGGCGCACCTCGCTGTCGGACACGGCGAAGAGCGATTTATTAATCATGTTTTTCAGTATCGGCTGGGGCAGGACAATGTGGTTAAGCCCGTCCACGCTGGGAAGCTCCGGAAATTCCTCGGTGCTCATGCCGATGAAGTTATATTCGCTCTGCGCACATTTGACCTTTACGCTCAACTGCTTTTCATCAGCTTCTATATACACTATCCCGTCCGGGATGCGGCGAATCATTTCGCCGAAGAGCTTGGCCGAGAGGACTATGCTGCCGCATTCTTCTATGTCCGCCTCAATGGTCGTATATATGCCTTTTTTAAGGTCAAAGCCCGTTACCTTTACGCCCTCGGGTTCAGCGCTTACTAAAAGACCCTCTAATGCGGGGATGGGGCTTTTGGAGGCTATGGCTCTTGATGCCGTCACTATCGCATTTTGCAGATGTTCCTTTTCACAACTGAATTTCATTTTTGCTCCTCCGTTTTTTCTGTAAGTAAATAAAGGATATAATATTTAGTATTATTAGTAGTAGGCGAAAAAGTTGTGGAAAAGCCGGAAAAGCCGTTGATAATTCTTGATTTTTGATGTTGAGAAAAATGTTGATTGTTTTTCGGTTTTCAACATACGGTTTTTGCTAAACGGTTTTCCACAGCGAGGTTTTCATTCTCCACAGGAAAATGTTTAAAACTTTTAAGCCTTTTTTATGCTCAGAGTGAGTTGATATTTGAGGTAATATCTCTTATCGTGAGGGACATATTCGGGTCTGTGCGCAAAAGCTCTTCCACCTTGCGTATGGAGCTGAGCACCGTGGCATGGTTTCTGTCCTCATACTCCGTGCCGATATCTTTGAGCGAAAGGTTTGTGAGGTTTCGCATGAGGTACATGGATATCTGCCTTGCCATGGCGGTGTTCTTCGAGCGGTTTTGCCCGCGCAAGTCCTCTTCGCGGAGAGAATAGAACCTTGCCGTTTCGCTTATAATGCGCTCGGGAGAGGGGATATACTCGCCCGTTCTCATAACATCTTTTATGGCGCGCTTTACGGAGTCTATAGTAATTGTATAGTCGAGGATTTCTTTATAAGCCGTAAGGCGCTTTATAACGCCTTCTATCTGGCGAATATTGGCCGTGATGTTCTCGGCGATAAAGGCCACAGCCTCGTCCGAGAGCACCAAGCCAAGCTGCGCGGCCTTATTACGCGTAATGGCCATGCGTGTTTCCAAATCCGGCGGCTGAATGTCCGCCATTAAGCCGCCCTCAAAGCGGGAGCGCAGACGGTCATCAAGAAGCGACATTTCAAGCGGCGGTCGGTCGGACGTGATTACTATCTGGTGCCCGGCCTCGTAGATATTGTTGAACGTGTGGAAGAATTCTTCCTGCGTGGAGCGTTTGCCCGCGATGAACTGAATATCGTCCACAAGGAACAAGTCCACATTGCGGTATTTCATTCTGAACTCGTCCACATTGCCGTCTTTAATCGCGCGCACCATTTGGTTTGTAAAGTCATCGCCCTTTATGTATGCAAGCTTTTTGTTCGGGTCGCGCTCATGAATAGACTGGCCTATTGCGAGCAAGAGGTGGGTTTTGCCGAGGCCGGAGTTACCGTAGATGAAGAGCGGGTTATAGGTGTTGCCCGGCTTTTCCGCAACAGCTATTGCCGCGGCGTGGGCGAATTTATTGGAGTTGCCGACTATGAAGCGGTCAAACGTATAGCCCGCCATTTCGGGAAGCGAGTTATCCTCCTGCTTGCCCAGCTCATAATCGCGAAGCTCGTCTCCTGCCAAAATCGTAAGGTCAAAGTCACAGGCGAAAAGCTCACTCAGCACGCCCTTAATCGTCTCTGCAAAGCGGGCGGCGATGATACCGCGTTTGAAATCGTTCGAGGTGTGGATAACCAAGCGGCAATCGTCAATCTCCACCGGCTCGCAGTCGGAAAACCAAGTGTCGATAGCTGTGGGCGTAAGGTTTTTGCCCAGCGCGTCCATTATTTTTTGCCATATATCATTAAGTGAATTCATTTTTCCCCCATTGTATTTATACGTTTTTATATCAGAAATTATAATCTCCCAATGAATCATGTTATTATAACAAATTTCCGGGCTTTTTGCAATATCTATAATATAATATAGTAGATATTATTGTTGAGAAATTTTAGTTTTATTATTTACTTTCCATGTGCAAAAGAACAATAATCAAATCACCGTCCTAAAACGCGAAAAAAAAACAACAGCCCCACGTAACACGTGAGGCTGCTGTTTCGATGTACATTGCATTGCTCAAGTTAGGAGAAGTGCAGCAAGGGTGGGCTAACTTAACCCGGAGGGCAATAGCAGTTTTATAAAATAAGGGCTTATTCGAGGGATATTCTTTTATATGTTTTCTTTCTCTTTCGCCGCCGTTTATTTTATGGGCTTATAATACTCTGAACTTATAAGCAAACTATGAGAAAAAATAAGATGATTTTTTAACGTTTTTCGCACTTTTAATGAACGTAAGTTCAATTTGAGTTTAAAAGCTTAAAACTGCCACCCGAAATCGGATGGCAGTTTATTATTTTATTTACTTCTTCGGCACGAGCACTTCAAGCCCGCCCATGTACGGGCGCAGGACTTCGGGGATAGTGACACTGCCGTCCTTTTGCAGGTGGTTTTCCAAGAACGCGATGAGCATACGCGGCGGGGCAACAACGGTGTTGTTGAGTGTGTGGGGCAGGTACATCTTGCCGTCCGTACCCTTTACGCGCATTTTCAGGCGGCGCGCCTGAGCGTCACCGAGGTTGGAGCAGGAGCACACTTCAAAATACTTCTTCTGTCTGGGCGACCACGCTTCAATGTCGCAGGATTTGACCTTGAGATCTGCCAAGTCCCCGGAGCAGCATTCAAGCTGACGCACGGGAATCTCCAAGCTTCTGAAAAGCTCCACGGAGAAGCGCCACATCTTTTCGTACCACGCCATGGAGTCCTCGGGCTTGCAGACGACTATCATTTCCTGCTTTTCAAACTGATGTATGCGGTATACGCCGCGCTCTTCTATGCCGTGCGCGCCCTTTTCCTTGCGGAAGCAGGGAGAGTAGCTGGTGAGCGTCTGCGGCAGAGACGCTTCGGGGATAATTTGGTCAATGAACTTGCCTATCATGGAGTGCTCGCTCGTGCCGATGAGGTAGAGATCCTCGCCCTCTATCTTGTACATCATCGCGTCCATGTCCGTCTGGCTCATAACGCCCTCGACAACATTGCCGTGAATCATGAAGGGGGGAATGCAGTAGATAAAGCCCTTGTTTATCATGAAGTCGCGCGCGTAAGCGAGCACGGCGGAGTGCAGCCGCGCCACATCGCCCATCAGATAGTAAAAGCCGTTACCGGCCACGCGCCCGGCAGAATCCATATCCACGCCGTTAAAGCTCTCCATAATCTCCGTATGGTACGGGATTTCAAAATCGGGCACAACCGGCTCGCCGAAGCGCTCAACCTCAACGTTGAAGCTGTCATCCGCGCCGATGGGTACGGACGGGTCTATTATATTGGGGATGTTGAGCATGATTTCGTGGATGCGCGCGGCGTACTCCTCTTCAAGCTTTTCAAGCTCGGCAAGGCGGTCGGCATTGCGCTTTACCTGCTGCTTTATCGCCTCGGCTTCCTCGGCCTTGGCGGGGTCTTTCTTCGCCTGACCCATGAGCATACCGATTTGCTTGGAGAGCGTATTGCGGCTTGCGCGCAGTTCGCTTGCCTCGGTAATGGCGGCTCTGTTCTTCTCGTCCAGCTCCAGCACCTCATCCACAAGGGGAAGCTTCGCGTCCTGAAACTTCTTTTTTATGTTCTCTTTTACCGCTTCGGGGTTTTCTCTGACGAATCTTATATCAAGCATTTTTGTAATCTCCCGGTTTATATTATTTTATTTGATAGCTCTGAGTTTTTCTATAAGCGCTTCCCTGTCGTCACTGCCGTAGAATTCAAGCTCTATCTTGCCCGTCTTTTTCCCGTCTGTCAGGGTTACTCTTCTGCCTAAAAGCGCCGTAAGCTCGGTGGAAACCTCGCGCGCATAGTCAACCGTTATTCCCTTGCTTCCGGGCTTTACCTCTTCCTTGACCGTGTCCGGCTTTTGCGCGCGGGCGGCAAGCTCTTCCGTTTTGCGCACGCTAAGCTGCTTTTCTATGACCTCATTTGCCGCGGCAAGCTGCTTTTTCCCGTCCGCAATCGGCACGAGCGCCCTTGCGTGTCCGGCGGATAGCTTCCCCTTTTCCACAAGCTCCATAACCTCATCGCTCAGCGACAGCAGACGCATAGAGTTTGTAATCGCCGGGCGGGAACGCCCCACGCTCTTGGCTGCCTGCTCCTGCGTCATGCCGTAGACCTCGATAAGCGTCTTATAACCCTTGGCCTCTTCTATGGGGTTCAAGTCCTCTCTTTGCAGGTTCTCCACCAGCGCAAGCTCCGCCGTGCGGCGGTCGTCCGCCTCTATTATGCGCACCGGCACTTCGTTCAGCCCCGCCATGCGGCTTGCGCGCCAACGGCGCTCGCCCGCGATTATCTGATAATACCCCGTGTCGAGCTTGCGCACGACTATGGGCTGGATAAGCCCGAACTGCTCTATAGAATCGGCCAGCTCCTGCAAGGCCTGCTCGTCAAAGTATTCGCGCGGCTGCTCGCGGCGCGGCTCAACCTTGGCTATGGGCAGGGTGGTAAGCTCGCTTTGTTCGCTTTCAAATGCGTCATCGCCGAACAGCGCGCCAAGCCCCGTGCCAAGTCCCTTTTTATCCTTTGTTGCCATTCCTGCCTCCCGTTATACGTTCGTTCTCTGTATAAATTCCTCGGCCAGCTCCATGTAGGCGCGAGTGCCCTTGTTAAAGCGGTCATATGCGATGCCGGGCATACCGTGGCTGGGCGCTTCGGAAAGCCTTACCGAGCGCGGAATAACCGTGTCGTACACCTTGCCCTCTAGATACTTTCTCAGCTCCGCCGCCACCTGCGTGGTGAGGTTTGCGCGCGCATCGTACATTGTCAGCACTATGCCCTCTATTTCCAAGCGCTTGTTGAGACGTTTTTTCGCAAGCTTAATGCTCGTCACCAAATCCGCTATCCCCTCGAGCGCGTAATACTCGCACTGCATGGGAATGAGCACGCTGTCCGCCGCGACAAGCGCATTGACGGTCAAAAGCTCCAAGGACGGCGGGCAGTCAATGAAGATATAATCATACTCACTGTAAAGCGCCATGAGCGCTGTGCGCATGACATATTCACGGTTTTCCTCGCCTATAAGCTCCACGGACGAGGCGGCCAGCTCCTTGCTCGCGGGAATCACGTCCCCGTACTTCGTATGTACCACGCAATCGGCGGCGCTTTTGCCGTTTATCAGCATATCGTAGGTGTTCGGGCGCGTGGCCTTGGATACGCCCATGCCCGTGCTGGCGTTGCCCTGCGGGTCGCCGTCCACGAGAAGCACCTTTTTGCCCAAGGCGGTCAGCGCGGCCGTGAGGTTGACGCAGGTGGTGGTTTTGCCTACGCCGCCTTTTTGGTTTGCAACTGCTATTATTTTCGCCATTTATATTTCTCCGGTCAATTTGATAGTTTGCTTCTTTTTTGCACTTTTGCTATTATATCAGCGCGCGGAGTATATTTCAATGCCTTTGTGGGATTTTTGTTTGCAATGTTTCACGTGAAACGTTGGTGCAAGACACGGAGATGTATGTTTCACGTGAAACATCACGCCGCACCGCGCGGCGCTGTCGGGCGCGTGAGCGCCGCGCCGCCTAGCCGACAAGGAGATCTATATCCCCTACGGAGATGTCGGGATTGAGCGCAAGATTGATACCGTAGCCGATTACGCGCCCCGCCGCGCGTACAAGCGCGTCAATGTCGCGCGGCGTGACGAACATTCCGCGCAGCCCCACATCGGGCGCAAACGCGGCGGCATCTATAACTGTCGGCACACCCACAGCCACCACCGGCACGCCGAGCGCTTCGCGCGAGAGGACCTCTCTGTCGTTCCCCACGCCCGAACCCGGCGCAATCCCGCCGGAAGAAATCTGCACCGTGCGGCAAAGCCCCTCAACCTCGCACCCGGCGAGCGCGTCCACGGCGATGATAAGCTGCGGGGTCACCTCGCGTGTCAGCGCGCGAAGCTGCGCCGCGCTTTCAACCCCCGTTGTGCCGAGCACCCCCGTGCGGCACAGCGCCGTGGACGCGAGCGCGTCAAAGCCGGGCGCGGCGTGGCGTTTCAAATGCCGCGTGACGAGCACGCTCTCCGCCGCGAGCGAGCCGAGCGCATCGGGCGTGATGTCGGGGTTACCGAGCGCGGCGATGAGGCAGTCGGTCACGCCGCCCGGCGCGCAGCGCCGAATCAGCGCGCCCACGGCGCGCGCGGCGTGGGCGAAGTCCGGCGCGCCGCGTTCAAAGCGGGGCGGAAGCGTGAGCGTATAGTATTTGCCCTGCGGCTTGCCGAGGGCTTTCGCGCCGCTGTCGGAAATTATTTCAACTGCGACCACGGGCAGGCCGTACAGCGTTTCCTCGCGCGCGATTACGCCCTGCGCCTCGCCGATTTCGGGGGAGAGGAGCTTTCGCGCTTCGCTTGCCAAGTCCGTGCGAGTATTATAGAGCATTGAAGTCACCTCATAATATATAATAGGGTTAGTATGCCCTATATATTGTGTAAAATTGCACCGAAAAACCTAAAAAGCCACAAGAGCAAAATAAAGAAAAAATATTTCGACTTTTTTTAAAAAAGCCCTTGATTTTCAATATAATATTTGCTATAATCTCTAAACGCGAGTTGTTTGAAACTCAATTTTATAGGAGGAGGTGGCGATTGAAGCATGGCCAACATTAAAT
>CAZGFK010000055.1:0-10620 GCA_964524815.1 uncultured Oscillospiraceae bacterium | reverse complement strand
TTCCAAGTACGGTTGGAGCGTCTGTGGGAATGGCTGACCTGAATGCCGAAAGCCATGTCCTTGTCGCAAAACTGACACTTTGCCATGAGTTGAAGCACCTCCTTGCTTGTGTTTAGCCGCTCATTTTTGAACAGCTTTATTATATTAGCAGAACTGCGCACAAATTGCAAGAGAAATTTTGCGATTCGGTATAATTTTTGATACAAAAATCTTCGCCGGGGGCGCCTTGCCCCGTTTCGACGCAAAATTTCAACGCCCGGATGCGTTTACGGGTATTGCCTCGCGGACGGAAATAGAATATAATAAGGTACAGAGAATAAAACGGGAGGCGTACACCCATGCGCAATAAGTACACCGTAAAGCTGAAAACCATCGCCGAGGAGCTTCAATTAAAGCCCCTGCACGTATCCAATGACTACGAAACCGCCGTGCTCACGACCTCGGACGTGAACCGCCCGGCCATGCAGCTGACGGGGTTTTATAACTACTTCGACCCGCACCGCTTGCAGATTATAGGCCGCGTGGAGAGCACGTATTTAGATACGCTCACGCATGAAGAGCGCCTGAACGCGTTTGAAAAATTCATGCAGTACGACATTGCGGGGCTTGTCATCTGCCACGGGGTTATGCCGTTCCCGGAGTGCTTGGAGACGGCGGAGCGGTTTAACCGCAATGTATTTATCACCAATGAGGACACTTCCACCTTCCAAGCGAATGTTATAAGCGCGCTTCAGCACTATCTCGCGCCGCGCCTGACAACCCACGGGGTGCTGGTAGAGGTTTACGGCGAGGGTGTGCTTTTAATGGGCGACAGCGGCATAGGCAAGAGCGAGACCGCGCTGGAGCTTGTAAAGCGCGGCCACCGGCTTATTGCGGACGATGCCGTGGAGATAAAGCGCATCGACCGGTACAGCCTGCTCGGCAGTGCGCCGGAGCTTATACGCTATTACATGGAGCTTCGCGGAATAGGCGTTATCAATGTGCGCCATATCTACGGCGTGGGCGCGGTCAAGCCCGAGGGCGGGATAGACCTTGTCGTGCGCATGGAGCCGTGGGAAGAGGGCAAGGCGTATGACCGCCTCGGTCTCACGGACGAGCGGGAAACCATACTCGGCGTGACGCTCCCTCTCGTCACTATCCCCGTGCGGCCGGGCAGAAACCTCGCCGTCATTGTGGAGCTTGCCGCGATGAACAACCGCCAAAAGAAAATGGGCTACAACGCCGCAGAAGCCCTCGCCGCCGAGCACGACAGCGCCATAGACGCGGGCTGGCTTTGACGGCACGGCGCAAGAAAAAGCTTGCGAAAACAGCAAAAAATGATATAAACGCATTAATTATATGGAGAAAACTATGGAAAAGCTTGAAAACGCAATAATTGAGATAAAAAAGGCTCTGCCGGGGCTGAAGCTTTTGGAGAATGAACCCATGCGGGAGCATTGCTCCTTTCGCGTGGGCGGGCCGATAAGGGCGCTTGCAAGCCCCGGTGACGTGACGAGCCTTGCTAAAATCTGCTGCATACTGAAAGAAAACGAGCTTGCCCCGCTTATGCTGGGTAACTGCACGAACACCGTCTTTCCCGATGAGGGCATGAGCGAGGTTTTCGCCGTGACAACGGAGAAGCTGACAAAGCTTTTTTTGCTGCCGGACGGGGCAATATACGCCGAGGCGGGCGTGCCGCTGAGTAAGCTTGCGGCGTTTGCCCAGCAAAACGGGCTGACCGGCCTGGAGTTTGCGTCCGGGATTCCCGGCTCTGTAGGCGGCGGGATAATGATGAACGCGGGCGCATACGGCGGGGAAATGAAGGACTGCGTGGAGAGCGTGGTAAGCTATTACCTGCCCGAGCAGCGCCTGTACGAAACCGAGGGGGAGAAATGCGGCTTTGAATATAGGTCGAGCGCATTTAAGAAAATCCCCGGCAATGTGATAATGAGCGCAGTGTTCAGACTTAAAGCCGGCGATAAGGACGAAATCGCCGCGAAGATGCGCGAGCTTAACGAGCGCCGCCGCGAAAAGCAGCCGCTGGATTTGCCCTCGGCGGGCAGCGCCTTTAAGCGCCCCGAGGGGCATTATGCCGCAGCACTCATAGAAGAGGCGGGCTTAAAGGGCTTTGGCGTGGGCGGTGCGCAGGTGAGCGAGAAGCACGCGGGCTTTGTCGTCAACACAGGCTCTGCCACGGCAAAGGATGTGCATGAGCTGCTTAAAGAGATAAGAAAGCGGGTATATGAAAATTCGCAAATACTCTTAGAGCCGGAAATTATCCTCTACCCGCCCGATTATAAGCTTGAGGATCGCGGGCCGCAGGTGCCGAGGAATAAATTCGCCGAGTCGGGGCTGAGCTTTGCCCCCGGCGAGAGCGAAAGCTGAGATAAAACCGACCACCCCCACAACACGGGCGACACGCCTATAGGAGAGAGCAATGGAATTTTTGATTATAACGGGGCTGTCCGGCGCGGGAAAGAGCCGTGCGGCGGACGTGCTGGAGGATTTGGACTACTACTGCGTGGATAATATGCCCGTGGCGCTTATGCCGAGGTTTGCAGAGCTGTGCGTGGCCACGGCGGGGCGGTATGAGCGCGTGGCGCTCGTGACGGACGTGCGCGAGAAAAGCGGCTTTGACCAGCTTTTGAATACGCTCGAGCTTCTAAACGGCATGAACTGCAACTGCCGTATGCTCTACATGGACGCGGACGACAAAACCCTGGTCAAGCGCTACAAGGAATCCCGCCGCCGCCACCCGCTTCAAGCGCGCGGAATGAGCGTGGAAGAGGCAATAAAAAAGGAGCAGGAGCTGCTTGCCCCCGTGCGCGAGCGGGCGGATTTCATCGTCAACTCCGCAGGGCTTACGCTCGGTATGCTACAAAACAGGCTCTTCTCCCTCTTTGCCAAGGACGGCCGCAAGCGGGAAATTGATGTGGTTGTGATGAGCTTTGGGTATAAGCACGGTATGCCGATGGATGCGGACCTGGTGTTTGACGCGCGCTTTCTGCCAAACCCCTTTTACGTGGAGGATTTGCGCGAGCTGAGCGGGCTGGATAGACCCGTGTTCGAGTTTGTGTTCGGCTATCAGCAGACGCGCGTATTCATGGAAAAGCTGGAGGACATGGTGGATTACCTTTTGCCCCTTTACATAGAAGAGGGCAAGCTCACGCTTACCATTGCCATCGGCTGCACCGGCGGGCGGCACAGAAGCGTGGCTATCGCGTCCGCGCTGAATGACTACCTCACGGCAAAGGGCGTAAGCTCGGTGAACATCAACCGCGATGTGGATAAGTGAAGCTGACAGACGTTCGATTCCCGTCAGCTGATAGGAGAAGCTAAAAATGTCGTTTTCATCTCAGGCAAAGGCGGAGCTTTGCCAACAGCGCATCGACCGCCGCTGTGACGCGGCGGCGGAATGCTACGGGGTGCTGATGTACTGCAACACCTTCACGGCAAAGGAAATACGCATTATCACGGCAAGCGATGCGTTTGCCGCGCGTTTGCCGCGCCTTTTCCGCCGCGCTTACTCCGTGACGTTTGACGTCCTCCCGCCGGAGGGTGCAGAGGGTAAGAAAACATTTATCGTGCGGGAACGCGAAAAAATCGCGCATATACTGGATTATTACGGCGCTGATATAGATTCCTTCCTCGCCCACCATGTGAATTACGGGGTTTTGGAAGAGGACTGCTGCCGCACAAGCTTTGTACGGGGGGCATTCTTGGCCGGGGGAAGCGTCACAGACCCCGAAAAGCGCTATCACCTGGAGCTGGCCACACCCCACCGCAGTGTAAGCCGCGAGGTATATTCCATGCTCCTTGACATGGGCTTTTCCCCCAAGGAGACGGAGCGAAGCGGCAATTCCCTTTTATACTTCAAGCAGGCTGACGCGATAGCCGACTTTTTTACAACGCTCGGCGCGCCGTCCACGGCGATGAAGATAATGACGGCGAAGGTCGATAAGGAAATGCGAAACACGATAACCCGCCAGATAAACTGCGACTCGGCCAACACCGACAAAACCGTGCTCGCCGCCGAGGCGCAGCTGCGCGCGATTAAATACTTGGCGCGCGAATACGGCGGCTTGGACGCGCTGCCCGAGCCTTTAAAGGACGCGGCATTGCTGCGCATCACGAACCCCGCCGCGAGCTTGGCGGACTTGGCAATGCTGTCAAATCCCCCGGTGACAAAAAGCTGCCTGAGCCACAGGTTCAGGAAAATCATGAGCCTTGTGCCGGAAGAGGAGAACGAGAGAAAGGAGCGGGAGGAAGAGTAAATGGGCTTTGTTCATCTGCACGTTCATACGGAATACTCCCTGCTTGACGGGGCTTGCCGGATAGATAAAATCGCCGAAAAGGCGGCAGAGCTGGGGCAGACGGCGCTCGCTGTGACGGATCACGGCGTGATGTACGGCGCAGTGGCGTTTTACAAAGCCTGCAAGGAAGCGGGCATAAAGCCGATTATCGGCTGCGAAATCTACGTTGCCCCGCGAAGAATGAGCGACCGCGAGCATATCGTGGACTGGAACTACTCCCACCTTATTTTGCTGTGCAAAAACGAGACGGGGTACAAAAACCTCTGCTACCTCGTGTCGGCGGCGTTCACCGAGGGGTTTTACACGAAGCCGAGGATAGATTGGGAGCTTTTGCACGAGCACGCCGAGGGGCTTATCTGCCTTTCCGGCTGTCTTGCGGGCGAAATCCCGCAAAAGCTCATCCATGGGGACTATGTGGGCGCGCGCACTCGCGCCTTGGAGCTTAACGAGCTGTTCGGCGAGGGCAATTTCTACTTGGAGATACAGGATCACGGCATTTTTGACGAGAAAAAGGCCGCGCGCGAGCTTATTTCGCTCCACCGCGAAACGGGCATACCCCTCGTGCTCACAAATGACGCGCATTATATAGAGAAAAAGGACGCATATTATCAGGATGTTTTGATGTGCATCCAAATGGGCAAAACCGTGGACGACCCCAACCGTATGCGCTTTGAATCGCAGGAGCTTTATCTGAAAAGCGAGCAGGAGATGCGCGCTTTGTTCCCGGACTTTCAGGACGCGGCGGACAACACCGTGAAAATTGCCGAGATGTGCAATTTCGACTTTCAGTTCGGGCATTATTTTCTCCCGCGCTTCAAGCTCCCCGAGGGGGAAAACGACAGCTTTGCCTATCTCAAAAAGCTTTGCGAGCGGGGCTTTGCCGAGCGCTACCCCAACAGCCCCGAGGTGCATTCCCAGCTTGATTATGAGCTTGATATGATAAACAAGATGGGGTTTGTGGATTACTTCCTCATCGTGTCGGACTTTATAGGCTACGCCAAGCGTAACGGCATCCCCGTAGGCCCCGGGCGCGGCAGCGCCGCGGGCAGCGTGGTGAGCTATTGCCTGCACATTACGGACGTTGACCCCATTAAATACAGCCTCTTCTTTGAACGCTTTTTGAACCCCGAGCGCGTGTCTATGCCCGATATTGACGTGGACTTTTGCGTCAACCGCCGCGGCGAGGTGATAGACTACGTAAAGCGCCTGTACGGCGAGGATCATGTGGCGCAGATAGTCACGTTCGGTACTATGGCTGCGCGAAACGCCGTGCGCGATGCCGGGCGCGCGCTGTCCGTGACCTATGCGGAAACGGACGCGGTTGCAAAGCAGATTCCGTCCGGCCCGGGCGCGCTGAACATCACGCTGGATGAAGCGCTGCGGCTATCAAAGCCTTTAAAGGATATGTACGAAAGCGATGACACCCTCAAGCGCCTTATCGACACTGCCCGCGCCTTGGAGGGTATGCCGCGCCACGCGTCCACCCATGCAGCCGGCGTTGTAATCACGGAAAAGCCGGTGTACGAATATGTCCCACTTGCCAAAAACGATGAGGCTGTGGTGTGCCAGTATCCGATGACGACGCTGGAAGAGCTGGGGCTTTTGAAAATGGACTTCCTTGCGCTGAGAAACCTGACGGTGCTGGATGACGCGGTGAAGCTCGTGCAGCGGAGTGAGCCGGAGTTTCGCATAGAGAATGTACCCGAGGACGATGCCGCCACCTATGAAATGCTTGCCGCCGGGCGGACAAGCGGCGTGTTCCAGCTTGAAAGCACGGGCATGACCGGCGTTTGCATGGGCTTAAAGCCCAAAAGCATTGAAGATATCACGGCTTTGATTGCGCTTTACCGCCCCGGGCCTATGGATTCCATTCCCCGCTTTCTCGCCTGCTCTGCCGACCCGGAAAAGGCCAGCTACAAGCATGAGCTTTTGCGCCCCATTCTTTCCGTTACCTACGGCTGCATTGTCTACCAAGAGCAGGTTATAGAGATTTTCCGCCGCTTGGCGGGGTTCTCGCTCGGACAGGCGGACATGATACGCCGCGCAATGAGCAAGAAAAAGCACAAGGTCATAGATGCCGAGCGCGTTGCCTTTATCCACGGCGACCCGGAGCGCGGCATTCCCGGCGCTGTGGCAAACGGCGTGAGCGAAGAGGTTGCCAACAGCATATACGATGAGATTTTGGACTTTGCCAGCTACGCTTTCAACAAAGCCCACGCCGTGTGCTACGCTGTCGTGGCCTACCGCACAGCCTACATGAAGCGCCACTATCCGCAGCAGTACATGGCCGCTTTGTTGACCTCGGTGCTCGATAACAGCCCCAAGGTTGCCGAGTATATCGCCGAGTGCCGTGAGCTTGGGATAAAGCTTCTGCCGCCGGACGTGAACGAATCCGGTGCGAACTTCACCGTCACGGGGGATAATCTCCGATACGGGCTTGTGGCGATAAAGGGCATAGGCTGGGGCGCGATAAACGCGCTCGTGGCCGAGCGCGAGCAGAACGGACCGTATAAGGATTTTGCGGAGTTTTGCCGCAGAATGTCCGGAAAGGACTTAAACCGCCGCGGCGTTGAAAACCTCATAAAAGCCGGGGCGTTCGATTCCCTGGGCTACCGCCGCCGTGCGCTCATGCAGATACACGAGGCGGTTATAGACTCCGTGGCGCAGGCGCTCAAGCAGAATATTGACGGGCAGCTTGACCTCTTCGGCGACAGTGCCGACGGCGAAAGCTACGGCGAGATGCAGCCCGTGGCAATCCCCATTCCCGACATTGAGGATTACACACCGCGTGAGCGCATGGCAATGGAGAAAGAGACCACCGGCCTTTATCTCACCGGCCACCCCATGGACGAATACCGTGATGAGGTGCGCCTACTCGGTGCGCAGTCGATAGGCGCGGTGATGAACGATTTTGCTTCCGACACTGCTACCCACAGTTTCTCCGACGGGCAGATTATCACCGTGGCGGGCGTGGTGCAGTCGATAAAAACGAGGCCGACCAAAAACCACTCGCTCATGAGCTACGTTGTACTCGAGGACGACACCGGCAGCATTGAGCTTATCGTGTTCCAGCGCGTGCTCGACGCAAGCGGCGAGTACATCATGGAAAATGCGCCGATTATCGTCAAAGGCCGCATTTCCGTGCGTGATGAGAAAGAGCCGCAGCTCATGGCCGATGCGATTCGCCCCCTGTCGGACGCAGAGCGGCTGGATAACAGCTCCTATGGGCGCAGAAAACGCGCCGATGAGTTTGCCGGGAAAACGCTTTGGGTGCGCTTGCCGAGCGTAAGCGATCCGCGCCTTGCGCGCATAGAGCTTGTGCTCACCATGTTCCCCGGCGAGGGCAAAATGGTTATCTACGGCGAAAAGGAGCGAAAGCGCCTCGCCACCCAGTGCTTGCTGCACACCTCGCTCATCGCCGAGCTTAAAGAGCTTCTCGGCGCGGAGAACGTTGTGCTCAAATGAATTTCAATGCGAAAATAAGCCGTGCTGATGCGAACGCAGCACGGCTTGATGTTATCAGATTAAAAATGCTATTCCCTCATAAGGCCGTTATATGCCCAAACGGCGGCTTTTTCGGCGAGGGGACGGACAATGCGGTCGATTACATTCACAAGCTTATCCGCCAGCGCCGAGAGCGTCACCGCCAGCACGAACGACACCGGCAGCGCCACGGGCAGAAACAGCATACGCGCCTCAATTGTCGGCACTAAGCGGGTCAAAATCCCGTACACAAAGGAGTCCGTAACCGAGGAGAAGAGAAATGCCCCATAGGTATACTTCGACACCGCGCCGAGCGTGTTCTTAAGCGCGGCAGACACGCGGGATAAGTCAAGATTCATCACGAAAAGGAACACAAGCGGGGCTAAAACCGCGTTTTGCAAGCCCTCGTGCGAATAAAGGTTCGCGGCAACGGGGTGGAGCGACAGGGGCGAGGCGGCAGAGTACACAAGGAAATTGAAAAGTGAAAACACCGTCAGCGCGCCGAGAAACCAAAGGCCGCTCTTTTTTGCGCCCGGTGCGGGGCGATACTCGTTGATGTATGCGCCGATAAAGTAAAACGCGATAGGCCAAATCCTCTGCCACCAGTACGGCACGAGGTTGACGAACACATTCAGCGCCGAAAACGGCAGACACGAGAGCGCCGTGACGGAGAGAATCAAAATCCGCTTCTGTCCGCGCGTTTCAAGCGCGGAATAGAGTACGTTCAAAAACGGGATGAAGAGGAACAGCCCGCCGTAGAGGAGAATGTACCAGCTATACTCTGAGGCGGTGAAGTTGACAAGCGAGCCTAAAAATGTGCGCAGTGTCAGCGCCTCGCCGAGGAAGAAGCGGCGGTACAGCCCCTCGAGCACGGCAACGATGAAATACATCTCCAAAAGGCGCAAGATGCCGAGATAATAGCGCGCCGAGAGCTTTTTTTGCCGCTGAAAGTACCCGGTGAGAAGCACGAACATCGCCACCGAGGACGTTACCAGCGTCCGAAGCATGACGGCGAAAAACGCCGCCACGGGCGAAAAACCGGCAGAATATATGCCGCAGTGGGTATAAAAATGTATGCCGAGGACAAAGGCCAAGGCAAGGCAGCGTATAAGGTCGGGGTTGACCTCGCGCGTTTTCGCGGCGTTGGGCATGGCGAAAGCTCCTTTTTAATGCGTATTTAAAGAAAAATCGAGTTATCAGCCGGAAAATGATTTGCAAAGATGCTTCACGCAGCAATTTGCGCAGTCGGGCTTTCGCGCCGAGCACACGGCGCGCCCGTGCAGCACCAAGCTGTGGCAAAACTCCGAGGAGAGCGCGGGGTCGATAATGCGGCGCAGCTCGCGCTCTATCTTCTCCGGGTCTTTTGTGTCCTCTACTATGCCGAGGCGGTTTGTAAGGCGGATGCAGTGTGTATCCACCACGGTCGAGCCGGGCACGTGAAACACATCGCCCAAGATGAGGTTTGCGGTCTTGCGCCCAACGCCGGGCAGCGCCGTCAGCTCTTCCATTGTGCTCGGCAAGCGCCCGCCGTGCTTATCCAGCAGAATCTGCGCGCACTCTACGATGTCGCGTGCCTTCGTGCGGAAAAAGCCGCAGGAATGCACAAGCTCCTCCACCTCGCCCACATCGGCCTCGGCGAATGCCTCAAGGCTGGGGAAACGCGCGAAGAGGGCGGGTGTAACCTTGTTGACGCGCTCATCGGTGCATTGCGCGCTCAGCCGCACGGCGAACAGCAGCTCATAGTCCTTTTCCCAGTTGAGCGCGCACACGGGCGGATAGCGCTCAATGAGTATGCGCGTTATTTCGTTTATCTGCTCACTCGTGCGCATGGCGCGTTACCTCACTAAGCTTATCTCCCCGCCGCATTCGAGAACGTCGATGGGAGTGTTCATATATGCGCCGCCGAAGTGCCATTCAACGGCGAGGGTATAGCTGTTGGAAGTGCCGACGGGGAGAGAGACGTTAAACGTCGTCCCGGCAAGCTCGTTTTTGGCAAGGGTAGTGCCGTCATAGGTCAGGGCGGGCACATCGAGGGTTATGTACTGCTCGCCCAAGGCAATGTTCAAAGAGCGGGCGGGGGAGAGATGCAGGGAGTAGGAATTGGTGCTTACCGTGACGGTGACGGCCACGGTGTTGTCGTCCACGGTTTCAGCCGTCCAGTCCGCGACGATATTAAGCCCCGGCACGGGGGAGACGGAGCTGAATGACCCTGTTCCGAGCTGCGTTCCGACGGGAGCGGGAGTAGGCGTAGGCTCGGGAGTGGGTTCGGGCGTAGGCTCAGGGGTCGGCTCTACTGTCGGCAGCGGCAAAAGCGTCGGCTCAACCGTCACGGCAGGGGATTCCCATGTGGGAGCGGCAGTCGCCACGGGGTTTACAACGACAGAGCTTGTCTGCTCTGCACTCAGGCGCACATCGTCAATATTCGTGATATCCTGCCCGTCCGTCAAGAGCGAGAAGATAACAGCCACGAGCAGCAAAAACACAATTATAAAAAGCACGGCAACAAGCTTGTTTTTCATCGAAAGCACATCCTTTTTGCAATTTTTGATTTGATGCTATTATAATATATAAAACCCAAAATGTCTATCTGCCAAAAATGACGAATACAAGAATAAAAATGTTCCGTGTCATCCGACACGGAACATTTTTATAGAGTAGCCTATAATTAAAGCTGCTTCTGTGCGTTGATTTTCACGCCGGGGCCCATGGTAGAGGCGGTGACGCAGGACTTGATGTACTGACCCTTTGCGGCGGCGGGCTTGGCCTTGATGATAGCACCGATGAGAGCAACATAGTTCTCATACAGCTTCTCTGCGCCGAAGCTGACCTTGCCGATGGGGCAGTG
>CAZGFK010000054.1:0-10771 GCA_964524815.1 uncultured Oscillospiraceae bacterium | reverse complement strand
TGGGGAAAGCAAATGTAACGAGTATATATTCTAATATGTTCTGAAATGCCTTGATAAATCAGCATTTTTTGAATTTCTCTTTTAATCTCATGGAGTAAAAACAAGCGACATTTAACCAATATAAGCGACAAACAAGCGACAAATTTTAACCGCTTCATAGGCGGTTTTCATCTGTCGCTTGTTCGTTTTATGCGTTTGTTGGGTTCAGCTTCAAGTCAAGTGCCTGCGCTGCCTTTGCTTTGCTAGATGCAAAGATGTGGCTGTATATATCCTGCGTGATGCTGGAACTTGCATGTCCCAACTGTTCTGCAATCAGTTTAGGCGAAACGTCAGAGTTTATCAGCAGGCTTGCAGTTGTGTGACGCAGGCTGTGCAGGTGTGTATCATCCGGCAAGCCCATAGCGCGAACTGTCTTTTTGAACCTTGTATTCAGATACGCTTCTGAATAATAGTTTCCTCCAATTGTGGTAAATACCATTTCCGGGTGTTCCCACTGCACAGTGGCTGCCCGTGCGCTTTCCTGCCGTTTTCTGTGTTCTACCAACAAGCCTTTGAGGGATTGCGGGATAACAACGTATCGTTCACCTGCGGCAGTTTTCGGCGATTGCAATTCATAAACACTTGAAATCTTGCCCTGACTGCCGGGACGTTGCCCGCGCGCCTGTCCTACATTGCGGATGTATGCAAGCGTATGCCGAATATAGATAATCCCTTGTTCAAAGTCAATGTCCTGCCATTGAAGTCCGCACAATTCACCTCCGCGCATGCCTGTGAAAAGCAGGGTGTTAATCATTACCTTGTACTGAAAATCGGACTGCTGTTCAAGGTGTTGGACGAGTGCAAGTGCCTGTGTTTCATCCAGATAGGACACGGGCTTTTTCGACTTTTTACTGATGGGGACAGTATTCGCAACAGGATTGCGGCGCATAATCTCTTTCTGAACAGCAGCGGTGAATATCGCAGACAGGCAGCGGCGAATGCGGGAAATGGAACTTTGTTCAAGTGATCTGTCCTGCATATCACTGATGAACATATCATCAAATCGTTCATTCAGTACAGCAGCAATCTTTTCTGCGTTTCCCTTTTCAATGCCATGCCCTGCGCTCAAACGTGCAAGCGTTGTGCGGGACATATCTGCATCGCGGGCAATACTGCAAAGGTTTACGCCCCTGTATCGACCTTTGGGCAATTCGTATCCGTCCACCAGTTTGTAAGTGTCCTTTGTCCGTCCATTTCTGCGCAACTCTGCAAACAGCGCGTCCAGCATGGCGGGCGTTATTTCTTTCAGCTTTTTGCGGGCAAGTGCGGGCATGATATAGGTGTTAATCATCGACATATTATCAATGCGCACGTTGTCTTTCAGTTTCAACGGGGCTACAGATTCATAATACCATTTTGCCAATTCAGCAAAGGTGCGGTTTTCATCCAATGCAACATAACCCCGGACTTTATCTTCCCATTGGGCAGCAAACGCCTTTGCCAACTTTTCAGCTTTACCTGCCGTGACGTTTTCCGGCGGGCGGTATGTCGTGGTTTTCTTAATCTGTTTGCCCTGTTCGTCATAACCCATATAGGCGGTTATGGTGAAGGTTTCACCCCTCTTGCGGATGCTTGCCATTGTCTGTATCCTCCATTCCTCTGATGTGCTGATGGATGCTTTCAAGGTTGTTGTTGAAAAATTCCATAAAGAACCCTGTCATGTACTGTGATGCCTCCCAATCACAGTATTTCTGATATTGTTCAACTGTGCCTTGCTTTTCGTTATACCAATGCAAGGCGTTTTCCATTGCAAGGTAAAAGTCTTTATTGGATAACAGTATATCCAGCGCAGGCAGCATGGCAGGCGCATCTTCAAAATATCCATCTCTAACCAGTTTCAAACAATCGCAAGTCTGCTGAGATAGACCCAATATTTCCTGTACAGGCTTGTTTTCTATCTCTGTACCAGTCAACAGATAATCAACTGTAACCCCGAAGTATTCCGCAATTTTCAAGAGGACAGACGGCGCAGGTGCAGTTTCACCATTGGCATATTGGGAAATCGTCTGCGGACGAACGCCCACTGCCTTGCCCAATACTGCCTGCGTGATACGTTCCCCTGTAACGGGGTGTTTCTGCATGAATTCGCGCAGTGTTGTCGGAAATAAGTCGTTGTAGCGTTCTGAATAGATACCGCTTGTATTTGCCATCGTCATTCACTCCGTAATACAGATTGAGGAATTCGCAATTCCTGTCATTGATATTATAACACAGCAAAAGCGCATTTGCAATAGCTTCTCAGCAGAATAAATGCGGTATCATTGAACATTGCGTCGAAACACAGCAAAATCGTTGACAATGTTCGATATTGCAGATATAATCCCAATCAGGCAGCAAAAACGCACGTTGTGCAAGCTGTTACAGCGAAAACGCAGAAAGGAGAACAAACGCATGGACAACACGAGCGCAAAGCCTTTGACCATCAAGGAAACGGCAAGGGAATTCACTTTCCCGGAATATGCCATTCGAACCCTTGTCAAGCGCAAGGCGTTTCCCGTTGTGCAGGTGGGCAATCGGGCATACATTATGCGGCACGTTTTTGCGGACTATCTGCAAAGCGGCGGCGCAGCGTATGACCCGAAGCTGAAATAAGCCATCATGCCTGAACCTTGAAAACTGCATAGCCATTACGCACGGTAGAAAACATTGAGGATACCTAACGGGCGGCAATGGTGTAACCCTTGCCCTGTGGGAATTGCGCCTGTGAAAAGCGGCAGGCAATGACGCGAAGTACCTTTTGAAAGACATGAAAGACAGGGCAGAAGTAAATCATTATATATAAAATTGAGGTGATAATAATGCAGAAAATAACCCTTTACATAGCAGATTGCCGGGGCAACGCGAAGAACACTTCTTATCCGCAAAAGGTGGAAATCACCTGTGCAGACGATCTTGCAAAGGCTGTAAGTTACGACCATGTATGCGCGACCTATGCCGATGCAAAGGAACTGAAATACGGCATTGAACGGCTTGTCCGATGCAGGCGCGGCAACGATACCTTCATCAAGGCAGACTGTCTGCCGATGGATCTGGACAACGATCACAGCGAAAAACCCGAGGAATGGAAAACACTTGATGATGTAAAGGCAGCATTTCCCGGCGTGATGTTCTATGCAGTAACGTCCCGCAACCATATGAAGCCAAAGACGAAACGCAGCAAGGTACTTGCCCCGCGCCCGAAATATCATCTGTATTTCCCGATCGACGAAGAAACGGACTTCATGAGGTATGCCGACTTGAAAGCAGAAATGCACAGGCGTTTTCCTGCATTCGATGACAACGCGCTTGATGCAGGACGTTTTCTGTTCGGTGTAGACGGTGCTGAGATTATCGCAGTGGACGGTGACAGCGCATGATAAACCTGTCGGCGTTCATGCGGGCGAATCCCTTGCCAGCGATGCCCATGCCGCCTGCTGATAAAAGCAGGCACAGCGCAGTTGGGACGGCAAATGGCAAGACCATTCCGGCGGGCAGGCGCAATACAACTTTGTCGAAGTTTGCCGGAAAAATGGTTATCAGGTACGGTATAGAGGACGGGCAGGCACGAACGGCTTTTCTGAACCGGGCGGCGGACTGCGAACCGCCCCTTGATGATGCTGAACTTGAAACCATATGGCGCAGTGCATTGAAGTTTTTTGCTGAGAAGCGCAGTAAAAAGGCGGGCGGCTGGAAAACCCCGGCTGAATATGTCGCTACCGAATTTGCACAGACGGATGAAGCCATCACCCAAGCACAGCTTATTCCTGAACACTTTACCGATGTTGAGCAGGCAAAGACCCTTGCGCGGCTGTATGGCAGCCAACTGCGTTACAGTGATGCAACGCTATGGATAAAGTACAACGGTGCATATTGGGACGAAAACCGGGTAACAGCACGAACCTGCGTTCACGACCTGTCCCGGCAGCAGATGCAGCTTGCGGCAGCACAGTTGGCAACGGTACAGAAAAGCATTGAAACAGCAACCTGCAGCGGCGATGAAGCGGAAACGGCAAGACTGTCGGAACACAAAGCATTTTGGGATAGCCTGTATAGCTTTGCCAAAGGTGAGCAGAACACAACCCGTATTGCGGCGGCGTTGACAGAAGCAGCGCCTTATCTGCAAGTATCCGTTGAACAGTTGGATGCAGACGGATTTTTGCTGAACACGCCCGCCGGAACGGTTGACCTGCGCAGCGGCGCAATTCATCCGCATAATCCGTATGACTTCATTACGAAAGTAACGGGCTGCTCACCCGGTACGGATGGTGCAGACCTGTTCTGTGACTTCTTGAAGCGCATTACCTGCGATGACTGGGAACTGCAGGACTATTTGCAAAACGTGGCGGGGCTGTTCCTGATCGGTACAGTATACCGGGAATGTTTAATCATTGCTTATGGCGGTGGCGGTAACGGCAAGTCAACGCTGTTCAATCTTCTGTCATTGGTAATGGGTGATTATGCGGGTGCATTGTCTGCTGAAACTCTGACAGCAAACTGTCGGAAGAACAAATCTCCAGAATATGCCGAACTGCGCGGCAAGCGGCTTATCATTGCAGCAGAGCTGGAAGAAGGAATGCGGCTGGATACGGCAGTTGTAAAAAAGCTGTGCAGCACAGATAAAATCTATGCCGAAGCGAAATACAAAGCCCCGTTTGAGTTTGTTCCTTCTCATACCGTTGTGCTGTATACGAATCATCTGCCAAAGGTAGGGACAGTGGACAAAGGCACATGGGACAGGCTGATTGTCGTTCCGTTCAATGCCCGTCTGCGTGGTACGGGCGGGGAAATCCTAAACTATGCAAAGCACCTGTTTGAACACGCAGGCGGTGCAGTGCTGTCATGGATGATAGCAGGCGCAAAGCGGTGCATTGAAATAAACTTCAAAATACCGTTGCCCCGGTGCGTACAGTCTGCCATTGAGCAGTACAGGCAGGAAAATGACTGGATTCACAATTTCCTTGACGAACGGTGCATGATTGGCGAGAACTATGTCACAGGCGCAGGCAGACTGTATGAAGCCTATCGCAGGTATTGCGATGATACGGGCGAATACAAGCGCAGCGCGGCAGACTTCAAAAAGGCGATGCTGGATAACAATTTTGAGTATCGCAAAACGAAAACGGGCGCGTTCTGTTATGGGCTGATGCTTGCACCCTGTGCAGAGGACTTTACTGAGGTGGACGAACCAACGCCCTTCGACGCTTGATGGCGTTTTTTGCATCAAAGGTGACGGCTGATGACGGTCATTTACAAATGTTTTCTATGCAGAATTCGTTTTTTGTATTTTATATATGCAGTATATAGAAGTACAGAAAATAAAAAGAAAAGATATATAGAAAAGTTCTGTATTTGTCCATCATCGTCTGTCACCCGCCCCCATGATGAAGGAATAGCCCCCTTCCCAACGACCGGGCGCGGAGATAACTTTTCCTCCGTATGAATTTTGAAATCACACGAAAGCGAGGTGAAAACACTTGAACCCATTGCAGCGACTATTCCGGCGGCAGAGCGAACCGCAGAGCATTTCCCTTGAATTGCAAAACAGCTTTACCGCCTTTTCCGGCACGGCCTACAGCAGCGCGGCGTTTCGTTCGGCAGTAGATGCCATTGCCCGCCATACGGCAAAGCTGCAGGCACACAGCGGCAATTTCGGCATTGAATCCCTGTTACAGACAAGCCCCAATCCCTATATGTCCGGCTATGATCTTCTCTATAAAACAGCAACGACATATTACACCAATAATAATGCCTTTATTCTGATAGAGCGCAGCGGCAATCAGGTAACGGCATTCTATCCGCTGACCCCGGCAAGCGTCGAGTTTGCACAGGCGCAAGGCGGTATGCTGTATGTGAAAATGATCTTTTCCGACAGCAGGCAGGTACATTTGCCCTATGCGGACGTTATTCATCTGCGCAGACATTTTTCTATCAATGAACTGTTAGGCAGCGACAATGCACCCCTGTATCCTCTGCTTGATACAGCGCACACGCTGACCGAAGCGACCGGGGCGGCGGTGAAGAACGCAACCAACCTGCGCGGCGTACTGCGTTTTACCAGCCTTGTGAACCCGGCGCAGGTAAAAGCGGAAAAAGAACAATTTGTTCGCGATTATATGAGCCTGTCCAACACGGGCGGCATTGCGGCGACCGATCAACGCTTTGAATTCGTCCCGACAAATACAAACGGATACAACGTACCGACTGAACAGGCGGCAGAAATCAATCGGCAGATTTGTGCCTATCTGGGCATATCCCCGAAAATCGTTTCCGGCGAATATTCAGAAGATGACTTTGCGGCGTTCTATGAATCTATCATCGAACCCTTTGCCCTGCAGCTGTCCCTTGAATGTTCACGCAAATGCGGCGCAGACGTGCGTTTTACAGCTGAACGGCTGGACTTTTCAAGTGCGCGAACGCGCATTTCTCTGTTGCGCAACATGATGCCGTTGGGCGTGCTGACAGTGAACGAAGCGCGGAGGTTGTTGTCCCTGCCCGATGTGCCGGGCGGTGACAAACGTCTGCAAAGCCTGAATTACGTCCATTCGGATAAGGCAGACCAATACCAGCTTGATGAAAATGAGGTGATTAAGGATGAAGCAGCAAACTGAAACACGGGCGTACGAAGTGCGGGCGGCGGCTGAACCCCTTGTCATTGAAGGTTTGGCGGTTGTGTTTAACGAACCTGCGCAGATGCGCGGCTATGTGGAACGCATTGCTCCGCACGCCCTTGACGGTGTGACCCTTAACGGCATTGCCCTGCTTGTCAACCATGACGGCAGCGGTATACCACTTGCCCGCAGCCCGAAAACGCTGTCCCTTGAAGTGACGGACGCAGGACTGTCCATGCGCGCAACCCTGCCAGATACAGCGCAGGGACGCAGCGTTTATGAAGCTGTACGGCGCGGCGATCTGAACGAAATGTCCTTTGCCTTTGATATTGGAGCGCAGACATTTGATGAAAGCAGGAAGGAACGAACCATTACCGCTATCAGCGCGATTTATGAAATCTCTGTCGTAAACCGCGCGGCATATCCCCAAACGACTGTACAGGCACGGAATACCGATGCCGGAAAGGAAGGTAATATGTTTAATCCCATTGAAAGCACTCTGAACCATACAACCGTGAACCCAGACAGCCATGCGGCAGAAGAATACCGCAGCGCATTTTTCAAAACCCTGCAAGGCAAAGAACTGACTGAGGGTGAACAGCGCGTCTATACAGCGGCGCAGGCTGAAAAGAGGGCTGAAAGCTTTAACACCCTCTCCAATAGCGCGGCAGTGATTCCGACCAAAACGCTGAATGAAATTATTCAGCAGGCGGGAAACGTGAACGGACTGTTCAACGAAGTGCGGCTGTTTTCTGTTCCGTCCAATATGGTGATTCCTGTTGCTACCCCGACTGATGCAGCGGCATGGCACGTTGAGGGTGCAGCGGTTGAACGCAAAAGCGCAACCCCGACAACGATTTCTTTCGGCGGCTTTGAACTGATGAAGGTCATGTCCATGTCGGCGGCAGTGAAGCGCATGGAAATGAGTGCGTTTGAATCCTATATCACGCAGGAACTGCGCACGAATATTGCGGATGCCATCGGCGCGGCGATTGTTTCCGGCACGGGCAGCGGACAGCCTGCGGGCATTCTGTCCGGCGTGACGTGGACAGAGAAGACCAACAAACTGACGGTTGCTGCACTGACTGCTGACACACTGCTGAAAGCAATCGCCCTTCTGCCTGCAGGCTATGCGGCAGGCGCAAAGTTTGCCATGAGTACCGCAACCCTGTTCGGCACATTGTACCCTCTCAAGGATGGTTTGGGCAACTATCTGTTTACCGATGCGGCAACGGGTGGCGTTCATCGTCTGTTCGGATTCCCGATTGTGCTGGATGATAATATCCCGGCAGGAACGGTACTTTTCGGAAACTTTAAGTATTACGGCGTAAACATCCCGTCCGGCGTGGCGGTGGAAATGAGCAGGGACAGCGGTTTTGCATCCGGCCTGATTGACTATCGCGCTCTGTGCATTGCAGACGGCAAGCCCATCGTACCCGGCGCATTCGTGAAAGTGGAGGTACAGGCGACGTGATTCTGAGCGTAGAAGAAGCGCGGGACGTTCTGCGCCTTGACGGTTCAGACAATGACCCACAGCTTGAAGCCCTTATCGAAGCCATACCGCCCTACCTGACCGCCACAACGGGCTATGCTGCAGCCGGGGATTATTCCCCGGTTGCGCGGACGGCAGCAAGGTTCATTCTGTGGCAATGGTACTATGGCGAAAGCGCGGATACGGATAAGGTTCAGCGTGTAATCGACAATCTGCTGAAAGCCCTGTCCGCAGAAAGAGCAACGCCCCATGACGCAACGTGAATTCTATCATTCGGCGGCATGGACGCGCCTTGCGCGGGCGTTCCTGTGTTCGAAACATTACATTTGCGCAAGGTGCGGACAACCTGCCGAAATTGCCCATCATATCCGCTATCTGAATGATAGCAATGTCAACAACCCCGGAATCAGCATGAACCCGGATAACCTGCTTGCTCTCTGTCAGGCCTGCCACAATGCAGAGCATTTCGGCAAAGGCGGCGCGATTGCGGCAGGGTATCGGTTCAATCCAGATGGCGAAATCATGCCAACCAGCAGCGAGGAGGTACACCATTATGATGTGTGAAGAACGCAACTATTACAACGATACACGCGATTATGCGAACTATGCCCTTGAAAAGGCGGTTGCCCGCCTGCATGAAGAAGTCCTGCGATATGCGCAGTGCAAGGTATTGCCAGAGGATTACCCACAGATTGCACAGGCATATGCCGTCTGCGAACGACTGAACCTTGACATTCTGCGCGAGATTGCCGAAGAAGCGGAAAAGGAGGAAAACAGCAATGCAGAATACGAATGCGGTTGATTACAGCGCGGTTCAGCGCAGACAGCTTGAATTTCTGTGCGAGCAGGCACGGAACATGGAAAAACTTCTGCGCGATCTGCCCCGCGACGGAAAAGCCTATGCGGGCAATATGCGCATTTATCTTGCAACGGTGAAGGAAATACGCGCCCTGCGCATGAACGTTGAATCCTGCGAAGCAACCGATGAACTGCTTGCTTTTGCCCCTGTGAGGGATGCCCTGTGAACTATATTGCCCTGTACAGCGATGCCTTGCAGCGCGGTGAAATAACCGCCTGCAAGCGCGTCAAGGCGATATATGCGCGGCTTGCGACAGAAACGGTAACGCCGGGCAAATGGGCATTTGACGAAGAAAAGGCTACCCGTCCCATCACCTTTATTGAACGCTTCTGCAAGCACTCTAAAGGCGAATGGGCGGGACAGCCCATCCGGCTTGCCCTGTTTCAAAAAGCGTTTATACAAGCCCTGTTTGGCTTTATAGACCCGGCAACGGGCTTGCGCAGATACCGGGAAGCATTCTTCCTTGTGGGACGAAAAAACGGTAAAAGCACCCTTCTTGCAGGACTTGCGCTGTATATGATGATTGCGGACAATGAGGGCGGCGCAGAGGTGTACAGCACGGCAACGAAATATGCGCAGGCGCGGCTACTGTTCGACGAAGCGCACAATATGGTGAAGCAGTCCCCGGAACTTTCCCGGCATATTCGGAAACGCAAGAGCGATCTTTATTATCTGCCCACCTTGTCAAAAATGCAGCCCCTGTCCCGAAATTCTGACAGCCTTGACGGACTGAACGCGCATTTTGTGATTATGGACGAACTGCACGGCGTAAAGGACAGAAACCTTTATGAAGTCATGCGGCAGAGCCAGAGTGCAAGACGGCAGCCCATGCTGATTATGATAACGACAGCAGGCACAGTGCGCGAATGTATCTTTGATGAGATGTACAATTACGCCTGCAGCGTTGCGGATGACGCAATCACGGACGAACACTTCCTGCCCATTCTTTATGAACTGGACAGGCGCGACGAATGGACAGACCCGGCGGCATGGATAAAGGCCAATCCGTCATTGGGCGAGGTGAAAAAGCTGGATGACCTGTGTATCAAGGTTGACCGGGCAAAGGCCAATCCGAACGAGTTGTCTGGCGTACTGTGCAAGGAATTCAATATCCGTGAAACAACAGGCGGGGCATGGCTGTCCTATGATGCCATTAACAATACTGATACGTTCAGCATGGAAGAATTCCGGGGTGCGTACTGTATCGGCGGTGTTGACCTGTCCATTACAACAGACCTGACCTGCGCAAGCCTGCTGTTTATGAAGCACAGCAGCGATATAAAGTACATTGCGCAGATGTATTGGCTGCCCGCTGACCGCCTGCAGGAGCGCGTAAAGCATGACAAAATTCCCTATGACAAATGGTTCGAACAGGGACGCTTGCGGCTGTGCGCTGGCAATACCATCAATTACAGCGATGTGACAGCATGGTTCATGGAAATGGTGCAGACGTTTGAACTGTCCCCGGCATGGGTGTACTATGACAGCTATTCGGCGCGGTATTTCGTGGAAGAAATGAGCTATCAGGGGTTCAACATGGTGCGGTGCATACAGGGCGCAAAAACGCTGTCCCTGCCCATGCAGATGCTGGGCGCAGACTTGCAGGCGCACAGGGTGAACTACAACAATAATCCCATTCTGAAATGGTGTCTGACCAACACGGGCGTGCAGACGGACAGAAACGGCAACATTGTGCCGATAAAAAATCAAAGTCCAAAACAGCGCATTGACGGCACGGCGGCAATGCTGGACTGCTATGTTGGGCTGTATGAACACTACAACGAATTTACGGGG
>CAZGFK010000053.1:0-10914 GCA_964524815.1 uncultured Oscillospiraceae bacterium | reverse complement strand
AACTCCGGGACCGACAGTAAAGTCTGGATGGAAGAAGATGCTCATAACACCTTTTTTCGTATTATTTCGCCTGAAGATACAATATCTTTAGGCGTTTTTGTTATTTTACGCGCAAAAACGCCGTGAAAAGGAGAAGTATCTTATGGAAAACCTGCGCTTTGTCCTCGTCTGTGCCGCGATATTTGCGGCGATTCTCGTGGTGGCTATCTTTGCCGAGAAGCTTTTGAGCAAGGATAGAAAACAGCTTTCAAGCACGCATTATATCAGCTACAGCGCCATTTTTGCCTGCATGGCGGGTGTGCTGATGGTGTTTGATTTGCCGCTTTTCTTTGCCCCGGGTTTTTATAAGCTCGATGTCAGCGAGCTGCCTGTGCTTATCTGCACTTTTTATCTCGGCCCCGTTGCCGGTGTGATTACGGAGCTTTTGAAAGTTATGGTTAAGCTCCTCATAAAAGGCACGAGCACCGCTTTTGTCGGCGATTTTGCAAACTTCGTTGTCGGCTGCTCGTTCGTGCTCCCGGCTAGCCTTGTTTATCACGCAAAGCCCGGCAAAAAATCCGCGCTCATCGGCATGGCTGTCGGAACTCTCACCATGACGGCGTTCGGCAGTGTGTTTAACGGCATCTATCTTATCCCGAAGTTTGCCGTCCTTTACGGTATGCCCTTAGAAGCTATTGTCGCAATGGGGACTAAGGTGAATGCCTCGATTACGAGCGTCACCACGCTTGTTGTTTTCGCGGTTGTGCCGTTTAATCTTCTCAAAGGCGTTGTTGTCTCGGCGCTCACGTTTTTGCTCTATAAGCGCATTTCACCCCTGCTCCATAAAGGCGATGAAAAGCTTCAAAAGCGCAAGAATAAAGCAGCCCTCTAACTCACAGCTTCCGCAAAACCCGACGTAAGCGGGTGATGCTCAAAACAAAATTCAATATCTCCGTGATGTATATAAGCGCGATGTAGCCCGCGAGGGCAAAGCGCGGCAGCAGCAGCCACACGAGCAACAGCCCCACAAGGGAATCTGCAATATTAATGCTCATGCTCCACACTTGCTGTCCCAGCCCCTTTAAACAGCCGTCAACGGTCATATCCGTATACATCACCGGCACAAGCGGCGCGAGAAGTCGGATGTACTGTCCGGCTTCTCCGCTTTTATACACCACGATTCCCAGCTTATCCGCATAAAGCCACATAAAAAGCCCTACGAGGAACGAAAACTCCGCGCTCAGTGTCAGCACCTTTCGTGTGGCCGCGCGGATTTCATCGCGCCCGCCCTGAACCTGTGCTTCCGTAAGCTCCGGCACGATAAGCTCGGCCAGCGCCGACATAATGCACGACGGGAAAAAGATAATCGGCAGTACCATTCCCTGTATAGTCCCATATCCCGCCAGCGCGCCGTTAGCCGAGTAACCGGCGGATTTCAGCCCGCGCGGCACGAGCAGATTTTGAAGTGTCGTCAACGCACTTCGCGCATATGCCGACACCGCCAGCGGCACCGCGATTTTCAGCATCCGCGCGGTCAAATGCTCGCCCCGCCCGCATTCGCAGTAGTGCCGCCGCCTGTCACCGAGGTACACAAGCCCCATCATGCAAAGCGAAGCCACATCCGCTATTACCCGCCCCGCCGTCACGGCGGCACAGCTAAGCTCTATATCTGTCAGCGGTACGCACCCAAGGCACAGCCACACCGCCGCTATCCCTAAAAGCTGCTCGGCAAGGTGTACGGCACTCGGCTTCCATACACGCCCGCAGGCCGTGAAATACCCCGAGAGGGACGCGCACAGCGCCGTACATGGCATACTGATTGCGCTTATCCGCAGCGAGCGCACCGTGCGCGCATCGCCTATCCACAAAAAGCCTATCGGCTCTGCCAGCGCCCACAGCACAGCACCTGCGAGTAGCCCGAAGAACAGCCCATAGCATAAGCAACGGCGCATTGCCGCGCGTATGCCGGAGCAGTCCGTGCCGCCAAGCTCCTCTGAGATAAGTCGGGTCGAGGCAAAGCGTATGCCGGATATGGCGAAGGTTGCCATGAGGTTTGTAACCGATATAACAAGCTGATAAAGCCCGATTCCCGCCGTGCCTATCCGCCCCACAAGCCAAATTTGAAACGCAATGCCGATACAGCTCATCAAAAGCGAAACGCCCGTGAGCAAAAAGGTGTTGTATATAAGCCGCTTATTTTCAATCATGCGCGCACCCCTGTGTAGAGCTTTAAATTCTCTACAGCATATGCGCTCCGCGCCCGCTACTTGTCCGCGAAAAATGCCAAAGCACGGAGAATCGTTCCCCGTGCTTTGGTTTTTAATTAAAACTGTCCGCGTTCGCGGTAAAAAGCTTCTCAATACGCGCCTTTAAGAGAGCATTCTCGCCCTTTTCCAGCGCCGGGTCGCCCTGCAAAAGTGCGGCGGCCTCGTTTTGCGCCAATTGCATCGTGTTCACATCCGCGCCCAAATCTGCCACGTGCATTTCCGGCAAGCCGTGTTGCCGCGAGCCGAAGAAATCGCCTGGCCCGCGAAGTCGCAGATCCTCTTCCGAAATCTTAAACCCGTCATTCGTCCGCGTCATGGTTTTCAGCCGCGCCTTGACCTCTTCGCTCGTGCTGTCGGAAACGAGCACGCAGTAGCTCTTGTGCTTCCCGCGCCCGACGCGCCCGCGAAGCTGATGAAGCTGGCTCAATCCGAAACGCTCGGCGTTTTCAATTATCATCAGCGCCGCATTCGGCACATCAACGCCGACTTCGATAACCGTTGTCGCCACGAGCACGTCAATGTACCCCTGGGCGAACGCGGCCATGATCTCGTCCTTGTCCTTGGCTTTCATCTTCCCGTGAACACAGCCTATAGAAAGCTCCGGAAGCTCGGTGCTCAGCTCCTTTGCGTGCTCCTCGGCGGACTTCATCGGTAACGGCAGATCCTCATTCTCTTCCACCATCGGGCAAACTACAAATACCTGCCGCCCCTCGGAAACAAGCTTTCGTATAAACCCGTTAAGCCGCGCGCGGTAGCTCTCGTCCACCGTGAAAGTTGACACCTTTTGCCGCCCCGGGGGCAGCTCATCGAGAATAGAAACATCCAGATCCCCGTAGATTATCAGCGCCAGAGTGCGTGGGATAGGCGTGGCGGACATAACAAGCACGTGCGCCCTCTCGCCTTTGCCGATAAGTGCCGAGCGCTGCCCCACGCCGAAGCGGTGCTGCTCGTCCGTCACGACAAGGCCGAGCCGCGTATATTCCACATCGCTTGAAAAAAGCGCGTGCGTACCCACGAGCAAATCAACCTCGCCCATTGCAAGCGCGCCCTTTACTGCGCGCTTGTCCTTCGCGCTCATCGACCCCGTCAGCTTATAAACGCGTATACCCAACGGCTCAAGCAAGGAAGAGAGGTTTACATAATGCTGCTCCGCCAAAATCTCCGTGGGCGCCATGAATGCGCTCATATACCCGTTTTTCCACGTTTGCCATATAAGCGCGGCGGCGACAAGCGTTTTGCCGCTGCCGACATCGCCCTGCAAAAGCCGATTCATTGCCGCGCCCGAGCTCATGTCGGCTAATGTCTCGTTCACGGCGCGGCGCTGTGCGCCCGTGGGCGAGTAGGGGAGTGTGGCGAAAAATTCTTCCGTGTTCACCGGCGTGAAGCGCCGCCCGTCATTTTGCGCGCGCTCCGAGCGCATCATACCCAGCGCACACGCAAGCACAAAAAGCTCTTCAAATATCAAGCGCCGCCGCGATAGCTCCAGCGCCTCAAAGTCTGCGGGAAAGTGAATGTTTTCATAGGCATAGCGCGCCGGGGCAAGCGCGTTTCGTGTGCGTACGTTCTCCGGCAAAATGTCCGGCACTTGCTCGGCGCACTCGTCCAAGCCCTGCCGCACGGCCTGTTGTACGGTTTTCTGCGCAAGCCCCGCGCTCAAAGCGTATATCGGCACAATGCGCCCCGTGCTGCGTCCTGCGTCATCTTCCTTTTCGTATACGGGGTTTGCCATGGTCCGCTTTGAGCCGCGCAGCTCTATTTTCCCGTAAAAAACGTAGGTCTCGCCCTTTTGAATCGTGTCCTTTACATAATTCTGATTAAAATACGTTATGTCAACCGACCCGGTATTGTCAACGGCGCGGAACTTCACCAGCTCCATTCCGCGCCGAACGCGCACAAGCCTCGGCGTATCCGCCACCGTGGCGAGTATGCACACGGCTTCGTCCGCAAAGGTCTGCGCGATTTGATAGATCTTTGTGCGATCGTCATATTTCTTGGGGAAGTACGAAATGAGGTCATAGAGTGTGAATACGCCGAGCTTATTGAGCGCCAGCGCCTTTTTTTCGCCTATACCCTTTATATAACGTACATCGGTGTTTAAATCAGCCATTATTCAACAAAGCTCAATTCATAATTTTCGTTCGTGAGTGTGAATTCTTCAATAAGCCCCTTGGTGCAGATGATTTTATTCTTGCCGGAAGCGTTGTCGTTGTTGGTTACGAGTATCATTTCAAACCCGCCGTAGGTACGCCAGTAGTTGATAGCTCGCGACTGACCCATCACATACATCGCCGTGGAAAGGCAGTCAGCCATAGTCCCGTCCTCGCAAATAATCGTCACGGATTCCAGCGCATTAGATACGGGATAGCCGGAAGCGGGGTTGATGATATGCTGATATGTTGTCCCGCGCGAATCGGTGAAGTAGCGCTGATATCCGCCGCTTGTAACCACGGCCGTTTCGCCCACGCTCACAACGCCCAGGTAGCTTGAAGTGTTGTTCGGGTCTTGCACGGCAACGTTCCAGTTCGTTCCGTCCGGCTTTAGGCCGAGCGTCTGCACATTGCCGCCGAGGGAGATTATCCCGCTCGTCACGCCCGCTTGACGCATGGATTCAATTGCGTTATCCGCCGCGCACCCCTTGGCGCACGCGGCAAAGCTCAGCTCGCCGTAAGAGGGGATAGTAACCGCATATGACCCCGAAGAGGGGAAGCTCGTGAGCGTCATTTGGTTAAAGCAAAGGCGGGAAAGATCGCTTGCTATCTCCTCTGCCGTGGGTACGTAGTATTTTGCGTCCACGAAGCCCCAGCGCTTAACAAGCGGATAAAGCGTCAAATCCAGCGCGCCGTCACTCTGTTCATAAACCGTGTGCGCCGTGGTGAGCATTTTTGCAATCTGCCCGGACACGACCGTGCCCGCGCCTTGCGCGTGGTTAATGGCGTAAACCGTGCTCGTGCTCAGCTCCGGGTCAAGCGCCGTATCCATGGAAAGGATAATGCTCTCCGCCGCGCGTAAGCCCGCATCGGCTTTCTTCCCGTAGGCGATAAGCGTCATAACCGTGTCCATCGCGAACACCTCGCGCTCGGTTTTCTTCGTCTCGCCGCAAGCGGCCAGCGGCAGCGTCATCGCCAACACCAGCACGCAGCATATAAGCTTGTAAATCTGTCTTTTATGCTTCATATTCAGCAGTATTTTTCCTTTTAATCAGTATTTTCGGGCGTGTATTCTCCGCCTAACCATACTATTATAGCAGAAAATACTCAATCTGTAAATACATCAGGCCGTTTTCTGCTTATATAGGCGCTTTTTTCGTCTTTTTATTGACATGAAAACAGCGCAGTTTTATAATATAAATACTTTAACGCTTTAATCCATGTTCGTCTTTTCAGGCCTCATTTTCCCGCTGCCGAACGGCGGGTGAGTGACGCTGATGAGAATAAACCGAAAACAAAACGATAAGGAGAAGAAAAGTATGAAACAACGCCGCATAAAAGCCGCTTCCGTGCTGGCCTTGCTGCTTGTCGCCGTGTTCGTGTGTATGTTCGCGGCGGACGCGATTCAGCGCGGCAACGGCACTATTGACGTTACCGAGGGCTGGATTCAAACCGATGTCGGCAACCTCATGTATAAGCTCTATACCCCCGTCACCGCCACGGCGGAGAACAAAGCCCCCGGCGTTTTGCTCCTGCACGGGTATCAAAATGACCATGAAACCTGCGCCGCCTATGCCATCGAGCTTGCCCGTCGCGGTGCGGTGGTGCTCTGCCTCGATGAATACGGCCACGGCGCAACAACCGCCGGGCTTATAAACCGCGGCTACGTCAACCACAAAGTTACCGTCAACTTCGGCGAGGACAGCGAAGCGGACGGCACGTTTAAATCTGCCGGCGGCGCGAAGCGCTACCGCGTTATGATGAACTTCTCTAACCTCAGCTTCTTTGACGAGCATTATACCGCCGACTCTGACGGCAACAGCATCACCGATAGCTCCTGCGGCGGCAATTACGCCTACGCGCTCCTTGCCGCAATGGATAATGTCGATTCCACCCGCCTCGCCGTCAGCGGCCACTCCATGGGCACATGGTCCTCGTGGTCTGTCGCCGCCGAGTACAGCGGCACGGACATCGCGCCCCAAGCCGTCATTTTACAATGCGGCGAGCTTTTCCGCGAAAGCGCTTATGATTCCGACAATATCAAGTTTAATAACGTCCTCTTGCTCCAAGCAAAGTACGATGAGTTCAGCTATTTCCGCGATTATAAAAACTTCGTCAATGATGAGCTTTTGAAGAGCGATCTGCGCACCGAGTTTCTCGGCTGCACGGCGGACGAAGCCGCGTGGAACACCACCTACGGCGACTTTGCCGACGGCTCTGCCCGCCGCATGGAGCTTTTGAACACCAACCACCGCCTTACCACCCATAATGCCCACGGCATTGCCACTTCGATTGAATGGCTCAATTCTGCCGTCGGCATGGATATGACCCTCTCGCCCGATAACCAAGTTGCCATGACGAAAGAAACGCTTGTGTTTGTTGCCATGCTCTGTGCGATAGCTTCGCTCATCGCCGTAATGGAGCTTTTGCTCTCGCTCCCGTTCTTTGCAAAGGTTGCCCAGCCTCTGCCGGATAAGGGCGGCGCAAAGACGAATAAAGCGTGGTGGCGCGGCGCGCTCATCACAATGCTCATCGCCGCCGCGACCTATCCGTTCATGACCCAGCTCGGTCACGGCCTTTTGCCCCTGCCGGAGAACATTTTCCGCATGACAATCGGCAACGGCTTTTTATCTTGGTATCTCCTGCTTATCATTATCATGCTTGCCACGAGCATTTCCGCCTATAAAAAGAACAAAAAGCTCGGTGCAACGGACGGCTGGCATAGCATGGGGCTTGCCACGGCGGACGCGCCCGATAAGCCCGGCTGGGCGCTCTTGGGGCGCAGTGCGCTGCTTGTGCTGTGTATGCTCGGCGTGATGTACGTTGTCCTCTTCGCCTGTGAAAAGCTCTTCATGCTCGATTTTCGCGTGATTTGGCCGTTCTTCAAAACCTTTGACCTTGCCCGCTTCGGCCAATTCTTCGTGTATATCCCCGTGTTCGCCCTCTTCTTTATCCTCAATAACAGCAAGATTATGGCCTCGGCGCGTTGCGAAGCGACTTATAAGCCCGGCTTTGCTGGCTTCATGGGCTGCTGGTGGCGCAATGCCCTGATGATGGTCGGCGGCATACTCATAATTGTGCTCATTGAGTATATCCCGTTCTTTATGGGCATAGGCCCGGGCGCGGATTTGCTCTTCAGCTCCACATTCGGCGGGCCTTTCATGTCCCTGCTCATTCTCTTTGCGCCGCAGGTCGTGGTGTTCAGTGTGCTTTGCACGTACATTTACCGCCGCACCGGCAACGTGTTCACCGGCGCAATCACGGTGGCCTCGCTCGCTTGCTGGATAGTCACGGGTGGCTCTGCCATGCTGTGATAATTTCCTCAGAGGTAATTATATGAACATTATCATTGCTCCCGATTCTTTCAAAGGCAGCTGCACGGCGCGTGAGGCGGCGGAGTATATCCGCCTCGGCGTGAGCGAGGTTTATCCCTCGGCGGAGTTTACCCTGCTCCCCATTGCCGACGGCGGCGAGGGTACGGTCGATTCCCTTGTCGCCGCAACGGGCGGCGCGCTCATTTCGGTTGACACCTTTGACCCCTTGGGGCGCAAAATCTCCGCAAGCTACGGTGTGTTGCCGGACGGCACTGCCGTCGTCGAAACCGCCGCCGCTTCCGGCCTCACGCTCCTTGCCCCGGATGAAAGGGACGCGCTTCGCGCATCCACCTACGGCACGGGCGTTTTAATCCGCGCGGCCTTGAAGCGCGGCGCGCGCCGTATTATCCTCGGCCTCGGCGGCTCGGCCACGACTGACGGCGGCATGGGGCTTGCCCGCGCACTCGGCATTCGCTTTTTGGATGCCGAGGATAAGGAGCTTTCTGACGGCGGGGCGGAGCTTGCCCGCCTTGCGCGTATAGATGCGTCCGAGCTTATGCCCGAAGCTTCAGCGTGTGAATTTATTCTCGCCTGTGACGTGAAAAACATCCTCTGCGGCGAGCAGGGCGCGGCGTTCGTCTTTACCCCGCAAAAGGGCGCGGACGCGCAGCAAGTGCGCCTTTTGGATTCAGCGCTAGCTAACTATGCCCGCGTCCTCTCCTCGCAGTTTCACTCCGATGCCGCCTTGCAGCCCGGTTCGGGCGCGGCGGGCGGCATAGGCTGCGTTTTCATGGCGTTTTTCAATTGCGCCGTCCGTCCCGGCATTGACCTTGTGCTTGATACTGTCGGCTTTGATTCGCTCGTTCGCTGTGCCGACCTAGTCATAACCGGCGAGGGGCGCTTGGACGCGCAAAGCGCTTTCGGCAAAGTTCCCTGCGGCGTGGCAACGCGCACAAAGAAGGCGAAGAATATCCCCGTTGTCGCCCTCGGCGGCGCGATAGGGGACGGCGCGGACGCGCTCTATTCCTGCGGCGTGGATGCGCTTGTCTCCGCCGTTTCGCGCGTAACCACGCTTGATGAAGCCATGCACGGCGTAAAAGGAAACATCATTTCCTCTGCCCGCCGCGCCGCCGAGCTTATTCGCGTCGGCTCTCTGCTCAAATAAATCTGCCATATATAACGCAAAAACACGGCCTGTTGCTTGACAGACCGTGTTTTGCTGTATCGTTTTATTCGTTTGTGGTTTCGGTTTCGCCTTGTGGTTCGGTGGGTTCAGTTTTAACGGGATTGGGATTGCCACCGCCGGTGGGATTGCTTTCGCCGTCAGTGTCAATTATAACGGGAGTTGGGTTGCTTTCGCCCGTCAAGTTTGTGGCCATGGGTTCGCTTTTGTTGCTTGTGCTTTGAGTGTAGGGAGATTCATTATTGATGCAGTCGATTGTGTTTTTTATACTTGCAGTGAGCTTGTGCGCTTCATCAACGGTTTTTCCCTCTTCTGCGGAGTCTATGGTGATTAGATTTCCACTGTTATTTGTTGGAGAGTATGTAGGGTTCCCTTTTGAATCAATTGATGTTTTTGTATATCCCGGCGGGGGATCACTGGAATCAAATGTCTTCGGCGTGTCGTTTCGGTATTTTATATTCACGATTTCGCCGCTGCCGTCATTGGTTGTTGATATGCTTATTTCTGTGTTGTTAACTACATTGTCGATCTCTTCACGGGTATAAGGTATTTTTTGCCGTTCTTCGGTCCGGCCGTTATACTCCATACTATGAATTATTTCAACTGGATTATTATTTTCCAACTCTTTGTATTTGTTCGTGCTGCTTGTTTTGTAATAGTATGTTGTGGTATCGCCTTCGCTTTTCAGGAGAATAATATAGCTGTAATTACAGGTGCTTACCCCCGGCTCATAGATGTTTTTGTTCTCGGAGCTTTTGTATAATGTATCTTCATTCGCCAAGCCGCCTGTACCGTATGAGACATACAGTGTCGTGACCTCCGGAGTACCGGACGGTAGTGAACCGATTTTTGGTGTGTTTGAATTTATAGATAATCCACAGGCTTCTACTTTAAGCTGCCTTTTGGGGGTTGGCTCTTCTGCGGGCGCTTTTTTCTCCTCGGCTTCTTGCGCCGGGGGTGCGCTGAACCCGCCTATTTCTATGTATACCGCCGCAACGCCGCCGCTGCCGAGGGCGAATTTATCGCCTACGGATAGCTTTATTGTCGCCGTGCGTGTAAGCTCGCTTATTTTCGCTTCAAGCTCCGCAACCTCGTCCGCCGTCATGCCGTCCTCTTTTATAAGGATAAGCCCGTCTTTGATGTAAAGCTTGGAAAGGTCAATCCCCAGCTCGGTTATCTTTGCCGTGCTCTCTCGTAAAAGCTTCACTGCCGCCAAGTCCGTCACGCGTATGTACGCCGTTCCGTCCTCGCATCTCAGCTCTATCGCTATTCCGTCCAGCGTCAGCTCTTCCGCCGCCGCGCCGTGCATATCCACGGCGGCCGCGTCCGGGCAGCCGTAACCGTAGCCTACGCTCACTGACGGAAGCTCCGTGGAATCTGCGTAAGCCGTCACGCCCAAAGACATCAGCATTCCCGCCGCCAGCGCAAGAGTAAGCAATGTTTTGATAAGCTTTTTCATCTGCGATTCTCCTTTTTGTTTTGTGTGTATTTTGAATTTCTTGTGTTTATATTATACGCTTTGTTGTGTTCAAAATTGATGTGCCTCTTTGCACACGTAGCCTCAAAAAAACCATTTCCGCACGGAAATGCGAAAAACATATATGTTTTTCGCGATAATGTTTTCTTACACTTCAAAAACACGCGCTTCTCTCTGCGTGTATTCATATACACAGTATAATACAATGCGCTGCAAATTTCAAGGGAATAGGGGAGAAAGTTACGGCTGCTTTGCTCTCTCTTTCGCCGTGCGGCATAAAAGCTCCAGCCAATAGCCTGTTTCGCTTGCTTCTTTTAGGGCAATTTCATGCTTTGAAACAAAGTCTTTTTTGCCTTGTGCATATTGCGCTTCGTGAATGTTTGCCCCACGAACATTAGCGAAGCGAACATTGTTTGCCCAAAGGGCAAACATCATTCTTCGGGTTCACAAAAAAATAAGCTTTTGTCTGAAAGACAAAAGCTTTAATTTTTTTGGTGGAGCAAGACCATTCAAATCCGAACACCGAAATGTCTTGGTTTTATTCGAT
>CAZGFK010000052.1:0-10924 GCA_964524815.1 uncultured Oscillospiraceae bacterium | reverse complement strand
CGCCCCCACAATCTGACTATTGACAGCGGGGGAGGGGGAGAGTATAATACTAACGTTATACTGAATCGTACTGTACATATCTGTAAGGCGATGTGCTTTTTTGTGGGCGGTTTTCTTTAGCAAAGCAATCCGCGATAGAGCAAACTGCACATTTGTCCGCCGATGCCGCACAGGACGGAGAGGTATAAAAAACATTTTTGGAGGACAAACATGAAGAAACTTATCGCTCTGCTTATGGCACTGTGCATGGTTTTTGCTCTGTGCGCCTGCGACTCTTCCGCCGCTCCCGCTGAGAAACCCGCAGCATCCGAAGACGCTGCCGCCGCCGAAGAAATCCACATCGGCATAGTCACCGGCTCCGTCTCCCAGTCTGAGGACGACCGCCGCGGCGCGGAAGCTTTCCAGGCAATGTACGGCGAGGACATGGTCAAGCTGGCCATCTACCCCGACAACTTTACCGAAGAGCTTGAAACCACCATCCAGACCATGGTTAACCTTTCCGATGACCCTGCCATGAAGGCGATCATCGTCAACCAGGCCGTTCCCGGCACCACCGAAGCTTTCCGCCGCATTAAGGAAAGCCGCCCCGACATCATCTGCATCGCAGGTGAGGCTCACGAAGACCTGCCCGAAATCGGCTCTGCCGCAGACCTCGTTTGCAACAACGACTTCGTTGCCCGTGGCTACCTCATCATCAAGACCGCCCACGAGCTCGGCTGCGACACCTTTGTTCACATCTCCTTCCCGCGTCATATGTCCTACGAGACTATGAGCCGCCGTGTTGCCATCATGCAGGCTGCCTGCGATGAGTTCGGCATGGAGTTCGTCCTTGAGACCGCTCCCGACCCCACTTCTGACGTCGGCACTGCCGGTGCTCAGGCTTACGTTCTTGAGAAGGTTCCCGAGTGGGTTGAGAAGTACGGCAAGAACGCCGCTTACTTCTGCACCAACGACGCTCACACCGAGCCTCTGCTCAAGCAGCTTCTTGAGTACGGCGGATACTTCATCGAAGCAGACCTTCCCTCTCCCACCATGGGTTACCCCGGTGCTCTCGGCCTTGACCTGACCGAGGAAGCGGGCGACTACGAGAAGATCCTCGCCAAGGTTGAGCAGGCTATCTGCGAAAAGGGCGGTGCTGATCACTTCGGCACTTGGGCTTACTCCTACGGCTACACTGTTTCCGCCGGTCTTGCCCAGCACGCTCTGAACGTCATCAACGGCGAGAGCGAGCTTTGCGACATGGACGATATCGCAAAGGCTTACGAAGTGTTCTCCCCCAACGCTGCATGGAACGGCTCTAACTACACCAATGCCGAGACCGGCGTTAAGGCTGACAACACCTTCCTTGTCTACCAGGATACTTACGTTATGGGTAACCCCGGCCACTTTGTCGGCGCTACCTCCGTTGAAGTTCCTGAGAAGTACTTCACCATCAAGTAATCCAACGTTACAGTATTAAAGGGGGAGGACTATCCTCCCCCCGACTTTTTAGATTAGGATTTGAGAGATATGATAAATGCCACAGCTCCGTTACTGGAGATGAAAAATATCAAAAAGGACTTTTTCGGCAATCAGGTTCTCACGGATATCAACCTCACCCTGCACGCGGGCGAAGTGCTCGGCCTGTGCGGCGAGAACGGAGCCGGAAAAAGCACCCTGATGAAGATACTTTTCGGAATGGACGTTATCCGCGAGACGGGCGGCTACGAGGGAGACATTCTTGTTGACGGCGAGAAAGTCAGCTTTGCCACGCCCTTTGACGCGCTCAAGGCCGGAATTGGCATGGTACACCAAGAGTTTTCGCTCATTCCCGGCTTCACCGCAACCGAAAATATCCTCCTCAACCGCGAGCCGAAGAAAACCAACGTCATCGCACAGGTTTTCGGCGACAGGCTCGACACGCTCGACTATAACGAGATGAACAGCCGCGCAGAGGCGGCTATAGACAAGATGGGCTTTTCCATTGACCAAAACATGGTTATAAACGATATGCCCGTCGGCCACAAGCAATTTACCGAGATTGCCCGTGAGCTTTCAAAGGACAATTTGAAGCTCCTTATCCTCGATGAGCCCACCGCCGTGCTTACCGAAAAAGAAGCCGAGGCGCTTTTGGACTCTATAAAGAGTATGTCCGCAAAGGGCATCGCCGTAATATTCATTACGCACAGACTCCACGAGATTCTTTCCGTGTGTGACACTGTTGTCGTCATGCGCGACGGTTACGTTGTCAAAAACGTTCCCGCAAAAGAAACCGACGTTTCAGACATTACCAAGTGGATGGTTGGCCGCAGTGTGACCGCTGCCGCCAATGACAATATAAGAATTATGCCGGATGCAAAGACCGTTATGAGCATCCGCAAGCTTTGGGTCGATATGCCCGGCGAAATTGTCCGCAATGTCAACCTTGACGTTAAAGAGGGCGAAATCCTCGGCATAGGCGGCCTTGCCGGTCAAGGCAAGCTCGGCATTCCCAACGGAATCATGGGGCTTTGCGAAGCGGGCGGCACGGTCGAATTTAACGGCAAGCCCATAGAGCTCAACAGCCCCCGCAAGTGCTTGGATGCGTCCATTGCGTTCGTGTCCGAGGATAGGCGCGGCGTGGGTCTCCTGCTGGACGAAACGCTTGAGTGGAATATCGCGTTCCCTGCCATGCAGGTGCAGAATAAATTCCTCAAAAAGCTTTTGGGCGGCCTTATAAAGTGGAGAGACGACAAGGCCATTGCCGAAGTCACCGAGAAATACATCTCCGAGCTTATGATAAAATGCACCGGCTCTAAGCAAAAGGCGAAGGAGCTTTCCGGCGGCAACCAGCAAAAGGTGTGCCTTGCCAAGGCGTTCGCGCTTGAACCGAAGTTCCTTTTCGTTTCCGAGCCTACCCGCGGCATCGATGTGGGCGCAAAGTCGCTCGTGCTTGATTCACTCAAGCGCTTCAACCGCGAATCCGGTGTTACTATTGTTATGATTTCCTCCGAGCTTGAAGAGCTTCGACAGGTGTGTGACCGCATTGCAATCGTGTCCGGCGGGCGCATTTCCGGCATACTCCCGGCAAGCGCACCGTCTGAGGATTTCGGTATGCTCATGGTCAGTCAGGTAAAGTGAGGTGGAGAAATGAACAGACAGTTAACCGGTGAAAACGCTACGTTTTCCGAAAAAATAAAGGCGGCGTTCAACGCGTTCGGTCTGCCGAGAATCATTATTGCGGCTTTCCTGCTGTTGCTCTTCGCCGCCGCTCCTCTTGTCGGCGCGGATCTTGCCACGCAGATTACCAACACCCTCAACCGCTTTAGCTGGAACGCGGTTTTGGTGCTGGCAATGGTGCCGATGATTCATTCCGGCTGCGGGCTTAACTTCGGCCTGCCGCTCGGCATAATCTCCGGCCTTTTGGGCGCAACGCTTTCCATTGAGTTCGGCTTCACGGGCGCTATGAGCTTTTTCATGGCAATCGTAATCGCCACGCCCTTTGCCCTTATCCTCGGCGCGGGCTACGGCTGGCTTCTCAACAAAATTAAGGGCGGCGAAATGATGATAGCCACCTACGTGGGTTTTTCGTCCGTTTCCGTGATGTGCATGATGTGGCTTCTCCTGCCGTACAAAAGCCCGACAATGGTTTGGGGCTTCTCCGGCAAGGGGCTTCGCACCACGATATCCCTTGAGGGCTTCTATGACAAGGTGCTGGCAAACTTCCTGCAAATCAACATCGGCAACCTTTCCATCCCCACGGGAACTTTGCTGTTCTTCGCGCTTTTGGCTTTCCTCATGTGGGCGTTTCTTCACACCAAGACCGGCACGGCCATGACCGCAGTCGGCTCTAACCCCACCTTTGCCAAGGCCGCGGGCGTGAATGTGGATAAGATGAGACTTTTGTCGGTTGTGATGAGCACGTGGCTTGCCGCCGTGGGCATACTCGTTTACGAGCAGGGCTTCGGCTTCATTCAGATTTACACGGCTCCGTTTTATATGGCACTGCCCGCCGTGTCCGCCATACTTATAGGCGGTGCATCGGTCAACAAGGCCAGCATTGCAAACGTCATCATCGGTACATTCCTCTTCCAAGGCATTGTCACCATGACGCCGACTGTTATGAACTCCATGATTCACATGGATATGAGCGAGGTTATACGTATCATCATCTCCAACGGTATGATTCTCTACGCTCTGACAAGAAAGACGGAGGGCTCGAAATGAAAAATAAAACCGTAAAAACCGGCACGAGCGCGTCTTTCGGCAGCAAGCTGCTCGGCTTTGCAAAGAATAACTCCGTGCCTATCATGTTCGTGATAATCTGCCTTGTGTGTATCCCTATCTCCGGATTTTCTTTCGGTTATCTCGCAAACGAAATAGTCACGCGTATGGGCAGAAACATCTTCCTCATCCTTTGCCTGCTCTTCCCCATAATGGCGGGCATGGGGCTTAACTTCGGCATGACCCTCGGCGCGATGGCGGGCGAAATCGCTCTCATCTTCGTGGCCGACTGGCAGGTTTGGGGCATTCCCGGCGTTGTGCTGGCGATGATCCTTTCCATTCCGTTTTCGATTGTGCTGGGGCTTTTGTGCGGCAAGCTTTTGAATATGTCAAGAGGCCGCGAAATGATAACAAGCTACATCATAAGCTTTTTTATCAACGGCGTGTATCAGCTTATCGTGCTTTACATGATGGGCGCTATCATTCCCATAAAGCACTTTTCCCTCAAGCTCCCGCGCGGCTACGGCATCAGAAACACCGTCAGCCTTTTGAATATGCGTCAGAGCGTGGATAATCTTCTTGCGGTCAATATCGGCGGCGTAAAAATCCCCGTGCTCACGTTTATTATCATCGCGGTGTTCTGCGTGTTTATCGTATGGTTCAGAAAAACCAAGCTCGGCCAGGATATGCGCGCTGTCGGGCAGGACATGGAGGTTGCGCGCGATGCCGGTATAAAGGTGGAGCGCACGAGAATAATCTCTATCGTCATGAGCACCGTGTTCTCCGGCTTCGGCATGATAATCTATCTTCAGAACATGGGCAACATCGCCACATATTCTTCTCACTCGCAGATAGGTATGTTCTGCATAGCGGCGCTTCTCGTGGGCGGTGCGTCGGTTGACAAGGCCTCTATAGGCAACGTTTTTCTCGGCGTTATCCTCTTCCACACGATGTTCATCGTTGCCCCCTCTGCCGGTGCGGCCATTACGGGCGACTCTATGCTGGGCGAATACTTCCGCGTGTTCGTTTCCTACGCCGTTATCACCGTGGCGCTTATCATGTATGAAACCAAGAAACGCAAGCAAAAGAGCCTCATGGGTCAGCAGCTTGCCCGCGAACAGGAGGAGCAGGGATGAACAGTAAGTTAAAAACTGCCTTGATTCGGCTTGCCGCCGTGCTGCTTCTTGTCGCGATAGGCGTTGCAATGTATTTCTTAGGCCGCGGCCACACCGTGTATCTGGACAATAAAAAGCTGGAGCATGACGGCACACTGTACGACACCCCCTATAAGGTCGAGGTTTATGTGGACGGTGAGCGTGTAGCCAAGCTTTACGATAAGGAGCGCGGCTCGTCCATCTGCATCGGGGCAAACTTTGAAATGGAGCTTGTCATCACCGAGGAAAAGGGCGGCGAGGAGACCACCGAGAGCTATGCTATCAAGCTTCCTTACGATAAGGACGGCCTTATAGTCAATCTCCCCGGGCTTCGCGCAGGGCTTACGCAGGATGTTTACATGACGGAGTTTATCTCCACCGAGGAAGCAAACCCCGTTGAAGAAGAGATTGTGACGGACGAATTTGCCATGGATACCGAGGCAGAGTTCTGAATCGACAAAAAATCGCATAATAAGAGCAATGGGGCGCAAAACTCCATTGCTCTTTGCATAAAGGCTTGACCTTGTAGCAGGTATATAGTTTATAATGTGCAGTATCTTGAAATCTGACAAGGAGAGTGTAAATTGTTTTCCCGCATGAAGAAGGCTTGGAGCAAGCTAACCGAGGGGATAACGGCGAAAACCGTGTTGATAATCCTCTTGGGCGCGATGATATGCACCTTCGGCATACATAATATTCACCAGCGCACGAATATCACCGAGGGCGGAATACTGGGGCTTATGCTGCTTTTGGAGCATTGGTTCTCTATTTCCCCGGCGTACCTTACCCCCGTGCTGGATGCGATATGCTATATTCTTGCGTTTAAGGTCCTCGGCTGGGGCTTCATCAAGCTCTCCGCCGTGGCAACGCTGAGTATGTCGCTCTTTTATAAGCTGTGGGAAGCGTTCCCGCCGATGCTGCCGAATTTGTCGGCGCACCCGCTTTTGGCGGCGGTGCTCGGCGGCATATATGTCGGGCTGGGCTTTGGGCTTATCATCCGTCAGGGCGGCTCGGGCGGTGGGGACGATGCCTTAGCGCTTGTGCTCTCCAAGCTTTTCAAGTGGAAGCTTGCGCGCGCCTATCTCTTCGCAGATGTCACGGTGCTTCTCCTTTCGCTTTCGTATATCCCATTTAAGCGCATAGTGTTCTCCCTCATCACGGTTACGATTTCCTCTAACCTCATTGACGTGGTGAACGATTTCAAGCTGCCGAAAAAGGGCGAAAATAAGTAATAATGTGCGGCGCACGGCTCAACAGAGCCGCGCGCCGCCTTTTCGTATGCTTTACAAACTGTTCACGGGTGAGGCATTGACATTGTGATATTGCATCAGTATAATCTAACTTTGTTAACCCGGTTAGCAAAATGAAAAAGGTGAGTGTTCACTATGGCAACGCAGAAAGAGATAGAAACCCTGCTCAAAGCGATGCACAAAGCGCCGCCGTCCGAGCATTTTCAGAGGATAGACAAAAGCACTGTCGGCATACGCGCGATATTGAAGTATCTTTCCGAGGATGAAGAACAGGCAACGGCGGGCGAGATAAGCAAGCGCATCGGCGTGAGCACGGCGCGAGTTGCGGTGCTCCTTAAAAAGATGGATGCCAAGGGCTTTATCGAAAAGCAGGGCGACCCGACAGACGGCAGAATCGTCCTTGTTCGGCTTACCGAGCGGGGGAGAGACACCTCAAATCGAATCCGTAGCGAGATGTTCGCGCAACTCGGCGCGCTCATTGACCGCCTCGGCATGGAGCGCCTTATGCAGTTTGCTGAGATATCCCGCGAAATCCGCTCCGTTATGGAGAGCATGAATACACTCGATAAAACAGACTGAGTGCTGTTTTATCTTTTGCAAAACTACCTAACTGGGTTAGAAATCCAAGGCAAGGAGAGATCAAATGTTTAAGATACTTAAAAAGATGCCGAAGCGCGATTGGCTTTATTGCGCCGTGTGCGTTGCGCTTATCGCGGCGCAGGTGTGGCTTGATATCACGATGCCGGGGTATATGAACAAGATAACCGTGCTCGTTGAAACGCCGGGCAGTGCAATGGCGGATGTTTGGCGCGCAGGCGGCATGATGCTTTTGTGTGCGCTGGGGAGCTTATTTGCCGCGGGCATTACCTCGGTGTTCTCCTCGCGCATCGGCAGTGACATGGCCTACACCCTGCGCAACGCCATGTTTTACAAGGTGCAGAGCTTTTCCATGGAGGAAATAGGCCGCTTCTCCACGGCAAGCTTGATTACCCGCTCGACCAATGACATTCAGCAGGTGCTCATGTTCATTGTCATGGGGCTTCAAATGCTCATAAAAGCCCCGCTCACCGCCGCATGGGCGATATTGAAAATTGCCGATAAGCAGTGGCAGTGGACGCTCTCTGTCGGCGCTGCGGTTGCGGTGCTGCTGATCGTTGTGAGCGTGTGCATTTCCCTCACCATGCCCAGATTTAAAAAGGTGCAAATGCTCACGGATGACCTTAACCGCGTGACGCGCGAAAACCTGACGGGGCTTCGCGTGGTGCGCGCGTATAACGCCGAGGCTTATCAGGAAAAGAAGTTTGAGGGTGCAAACGAAGCCTTAATGCGCACCCAGCTATTCACCCAGCGCACAATGGCGTTTATGATGCCCTCAATGCAGCTTATTATGAGCGGCCTTTCGCTGGCGGTATATTGGATAGGCGCGTATTTATTGCAGCAGAGCGTTGACCCCGCCGCGCGCATTGCCCTTTTCGGCGACATGATGGTGTTCACGCAGTACGGAATGCAGGTTGTAATGTCGTTTATGATGCTGGTAATGGTGTTTATGGTGCTGCCGCGCGCGTCCGTTTCCGCAAAGCGTATTAACGAGGTGCTCGATACCGAGCCTGCCATTATAAACGGCGCGAAGACCGAGGGCAAGCCCGGCCATGCGGGCGAAGTTGAGTTCAAAAACGTCACCTTCCGCTATCCCGATGCCGAAGAGGCGGTTTTGCGCGATATTACCTTTACTGCCGCAAAGGGCGAAACCGTGGCCTTTATCGGCTCTACCGGCTGCGGTAAGAGCACGGTTATAAACCTTGTCCCGCGCTTTTATGACGTGAGTGAGGGGCAGGTGCTTGTAGACGGCGTGGATGTGCGCGAATACGATGAGCGCGCCCTGCGCAATAAGATAGCCTACGTTTCCCAAAAGGCTACGCTTTTCTCCGGCACAGTCCGCTCCAACATCGCCTACGGCGATAACGGCCGGGGCGAGACCACGGCGGAAGAGGTAGAAGCCGCTGTAGAAACCGCCCAGGCCAAGGACTTTGTGGAAAGCCTGGAAGAGGGGTATGACGGCTTTGTCGCGCAGGGTGGGGCGAACTTCTCCGGCGGGCAGAAGCAGCGGCTTTCGATTGCCCGTGCCGTGGCGAGAAAGGCGGAGATTTTGATATTTGATGATTCCTTTTCCGCCCTTGACTATAAAACCGACCGCGCGCTCAGAAACGCGCTTAAAGCCGAATGCGGCGATACTACGCGCCTTATCGTTGCCCAAAGAATCGGCACTATACGCGATGCCGACAAAATAATCGTCTTGGACGAGGGGCGCATCGTCGGCATGGGCAAGCACGATGAGCTTATGCGTGAATGCGAAGTGTATAAGCAGATTGCCCTATCCCAGCTCAGTCAGGAGGAACTTGCGTAATGGAACAAAAAGAACGAAATTACACCTCTGCGCCCCCGCGTCCCATGCGGCGCGGTCCCGGCGGGAGAATGGGCGGCGGCGAAAAGGCCAAGGACTTCGTCGGCACGTGGAAAAAGCTTTTAATATACTGCAAGCGCTATGCTTTCCCCTTTGCCGTTGCAATCCTCTGTGCCATTGGCGGCACTTTGTTGCAGCTTTTAGGGCCGGATAAGCTTTCCCAAATCGCCTTCGAGCTTGAAAAGGGGCTTTTGGGCGGCAGCATTGACCTTGCCGCTGTTATCAAGGTCGCGGGCGTGCTTATATTTATGTACGCTTTGAGCTGGTTTTTGTCGCTTGCGCAGCAGTGGATAATGGCAACGCTTACTCAGCGCGTTTCCAAGGCCATGCGCGGCGATATTTCCCGGAAAATAAACCGTCTGCCGATGTGGTATTATAACCGCAACTCCACGGGCGATGTGCTCTCGCGCGTGACAAACGATGTCGATACCATCGGCCAATCGCTCAACCAAAGCGTGGCAAACCTCGTTTCGCAATGCGTTTTGTTCGTGGGCAGCCTTGTTATGATGCTCATTACAAACACCGTAATGGCGCTCACCGCCGTGGCCGCCACGCTCATCGGCTTTGTGCTCATGATGCTCATCATGAGGCGCAGCCAAAAGTATTTCACCCGCCAGCAGCGCGCCTTGGGCGCAATTAACGGGCATATTGAGGAAATCTTCTCCGGCCACACCGTGGTGAAAGCCTATAACGGCGAAGCGCAGGCCACCGAGACCTTTGATAAGCTCAATTCCGACCTGCGTAACAGTGCTTTTCGCGCGCACTGTCTTTCCGGGCTTATGATGCCCCTCATGACCTTCATCGGCAACTTTGCCTATGTCGCGGTGTGCATAGTCGGCGGTACGCTTGCCATGAACGGCAGCATTGACTTTGCCGTTATCGTAGCCTTTGTGATGTATGTGCGCTACTTCACCCAGCCGCTCAATCAGATTTCCCAGTCCATGCAGAGTATGCAGTCCGCCGCCGCGGCGGGGGAGCGCGTGTTTGAATTTTTAGAGGCCGAGGAAATGGCAGACGAGAGCGGGAAAGAGACTAAGCTCACTGCTGCCGAGGGGCGCGTTGAATTTGAGCACGTGAAGTTCGGCTATGAGAACACGGGCAAAACCGTTATCCATGATTTCTCTGCCGAGGCAAAGCCGGGGCAGAAGATTGCCATTGTCGGCCCTACGGGTGCGGGCAAAACCACCATGGTGAATCTCCTCATGCGCTTCCATGAGCTTCAAGGGGGCGAAATACGCATTGACGGTGTGCCCACAAGCGCCATGACGCGCGAGAGCGTCCATGCTCAGTTTTGCATGGTGCTTCAAGATACGTGGCTTTTTGAGGGCACGATACGCGAGAATCTGGTGTATAACACCGAGGGCGTGAGCGAGGAGAAGATGCGCAGGGCTTGCAAGGCCGTGGGCTTGGATCACTTTATCCGCACCCTGCCGCACGGGTACGATACCGTGCTCAATGATCAGGTCAACCTCTCCCAAGGCCAAAAGCAGCAGCTTACCATTGCCCGCGCCATGATTGCCGACAAGCCCATGCTGATACTTGATGAGGCTACAAGCTCTGTCGATACGCGCACCGAGCTTAAAATCCAAAACGCAATGGATGAGCTTATGAAAGGCCGTACCTCGTTTGTCATTGCTCACCGCCTTTCCACCATTAAGAATGCCGATTTGATTTTCGTCATGAATAACGGCGATATCGTTGAAAGCGGCACACACGCCGAGCTTTTGGCAAAGGGCGGTTTTTACGCCGAGCTTTATAACAGCCAGTTTGAGCAGGTGTCTTGATATCTTCGCGCGAATGTAGGCGCTGAAAAAGAGAAAACGCCACGCGGCAAAAGGATGAAGCAAAAATCTTTTTGCCGCGTGTTTTCTTTGCAG
>CAZGFK010000051.1:0-11043 GCA_964524815.1 uncultured Oscillospiraceae bacterium | reverse complement strand
AGCAAATGGCGAGAATCCTGAGCTTGTTATTTATAAAAAGAGATAATCAAATTCGTATTTGTCGAAACGAATTTGATGGCAAAGTTTTTCATGAAAATGTATCCATAGTAACATTTGCGCCCATTTTGAACTTGTATCAAAATTTGAAATTACTCACAGAAAGAGCTCATCTGCTTTCGCAGATGAGCTCTTTCAATGATGTTTGCCCTTACGGGCAAACTGAGCTTAAACGAAAGCGGCGAGATTGCAGGTGTGGCTGTCGACCGCTCCTTTTTTTACGCAAATAACAGCGCTGTTGTTACGGTTCAATCATAGCTTCGCAAAGCTCTGAAAACAACTGCATAAGCGGGCTGACCCATTTGTTTTTATGATGGCCGCAGACCGCCGTAATTGTAGTGTCTGAAAGCTCTGTCGGAATTTCAGATAATGTCCCCTGTTTCAGCTCCTGCTCCACTGCAAATCTCGGAAGATAAGTAATCCCCACATCATTTTGCACCAACTGCTTGATTGTTTGGATACTCCACAACTCAATGGTGTGATCCACCAAGATGGATTTTTCTCGAAGATATTGCTCAAAAATCTGGCGAAAAATACAGTTTGGCTCATTTATAAGAAAAGGAACCGATTTTTTCTGATTTGGCGTTATAAAGTCTGAAAAACTCTCTTTTATTGCCGGAGATGCAACTAAAGCCATCTTGTATGTCTTGAGCGGCTTCGTTATCAAATTCGATCCAACGCCGCCGATATCATGATAAAAAACGCCCATGTCAAGCGTTCCGGCAATCAATTCATCACGAATATCATAACAGTTCATTGACCGCAGGAACAAACGTGCATTAGGGGCTTGTTCGTGGAAGGCTTTGAGGATAGGGGGCATTTTATAAGACAGCAATGTTTCACCTACGCCGATTTTTAAATCGCCTTTCAAAGATGCCAAATCCGCTTCAAAGTTCCGCAAGCGGTCTACTGCATTTAATACATCTTCCGCATAGGGGATTAGTCGCTCACCGGCCTTTGTTAATACCATTCTCCGGCCAATCCGTTCAAATAGCTTTGCAGAAAGCTCTTGTTCCAATTGACCTATTTGAAATGTAATTGTTGATTGCGTATAGTTCAAACGCTCTGCGGCTTTTGTAAAGCCGCCTTCGTCCACAATTGCTTTGAAAGTTATCAAATATTTCAGTTCCACTTTTACGCCCTCAATACTTCATAATCATAAAAGTCAGTCTTTTTATATTTCGATTTGATTGAATTAACTGTCGGTGCTATTATATACATATAAATTGCAATATGCAAGCCTAATTCACATTGGAGGTCGAAATGTTTAACTGGTTTAATTTTTTATCTTATACCGTGGTAACGGCTGTGACACCCGGCCCGAATAACATCATGTCAATGTCCAACGCCGGGCGGGTCGGCTTTCGCAAGGCATTCCCGTTCAATTTAGGGATTTGGGTCGGTTTTTCGATCGTCATGCTGATTTGTACTTTTTTCTGCAATATGCTGTCGGAAATCATCCCCAAAATAAAAACTCCGATGCTCATCATTGGTGCGCTCTATATGCTGTGGCTGGCATGGAACACACTGAGAGACACTTCTGAGCTTGAAGAAAAACACGCAAAGGGCACTTTTCTTTCCGGCGCTTTATTGCAGTTTATAAACCCCAAAATCTACATTTACTGCATTGTTTCCATGGAAGCATATATACTTCCGTATTATCAAGGTGATTGGGTCGCATTGATACTTTTTTCGTTGTTCCTTGCCTTTGTCGGATTTGCATTTACTCTATGCTGGGCGATGTTTGGCTCTGTGTTCAAGCTTCTTTTCTCAAAGTATGCAAAAATCACAAATCTTATTTTGGCTCTGCTCCTTGTTTACTGTGCCATTTCTCTGTTCCTATAAGAAGAACGAATTGTTCATTTTATTCGACTGAAAGACTAATATCGTCTGCATTCACAAGTCCCCCGCCGTGGCTTTCGCCGCAACGGGGGGACTTGTATTTTCATGTATAATTCAGCTTATCGCAGGAGGCAAGACGGGGCTTATCCTCGGCGCTAATGCCGTAGGTGCGGGGTGGTAATCTTCTCCCTTTCGCCCTAGTAATGCGGGGCTTTCAATTTTGGCAAATGCAGGACAGAAAAACATGAAAGGCTTCAAGTGGCATCGAATGCCGGCATAAACAGCAAAAAGCGCCTGTCTGCAAAACGCAGACAGGCGCAGATGTATAAGTCAGCGATTTCAATGCGGCAATCCTGAGATTCACAACCGCCGTCCGGCAGTTATGAACTGTACAGATTTAAGTTTCTCGGAAAAAGCGTTCACAATGCTCATACGGAGGTAATCCCTTGTCGGTGATCTCGATATAATCCGCCTTTGTCATACCGTACAAGTAGTAATCGCAATAGGTATTTACCATCTTTCCCTCACGAATAAGCCCTTCCCGCTGGAAACCTGCTTTTTCCATGGTTTTGTATGATGCAATATTCTGCGTGTGAACATCAGACCATAGACGCTGCAATTCTGTTTCCTCAAAGCAGAAGATAACGACTCTCGCCAACGCTTCTGTCATAAGCCGATTGCCCTGATAGGCGGGTGAAAGACGAAATGCTACTTTTGCCATTCGGTTGTTCTCAATAAGATATACCCACATCTCTCCGATCACTTTATGATCCTGCTTATACCTCTCTCATATTCTCACAGGAACGGAAAGTCGTTTGCGTTTTGCGTGTTTCGTATCAAATGCTATTATACATAGTTTTATGAAAATGTCAATGGAAAGAGAGGGTAATCAGCAAGGTGAGTGAGATATTATATTATTTTTTTTAATATCGCGGCATATACGCAATTTGCTTCTACATATCAGAAACTGAGCTTGTGAAAAAGCTCATCTCCCAATTTACGGAGCCGAAGTGCAGAAATCGTATATCGAGTATGTAAAAAGGATGATTAATGTAGACTTAACTCCGGCGCGTGACACATATTTTGACAACCGAAAAGGCTTTAATATTGATAGAAGAATGTTGTCGCCGTCCGACCTTAACAACGTTAAGCGGCTTGCACAAACATATCGCAAAGAGTACGAAGTGTGGATTGCGGAGAACGGTGCATACCGGCTATATATTGGTGTAAAAAGGGCAAAGAAAGCTAGTGGGAAGTAGAGGCACTGCGAGTGGAACAGGCAAGCACCCCTACGGCAGCGAGTATAAAACGGTATTGCAAGATGGGAATATAAAGTTTGTGAAGAACAAGCTTGCCAACAACGCGAAAGCACCGCTTGAAACGTAGACGAAAGGGCGAATATATGTCACGGTAAATAAGGATGATGTTATAAAATATATCTCGTTTTACGATGATAACAACAAGCATTATAAGACGATTGACATCAATGGTATACGCATATTATCGACGGCAAGCCAGAAAAGGAACACGTACATTATGGATACGAACACGCTGAACACGGTACGAGGAAACTAACCGATGAAGAAACGGAAATGCTTGTCAGAGTAAAGAATATATGGAATAATATACGCAACAGGAAGTAGTTTAAGAGTGAAAACACTGTGAAAGCAGAAATGGCGGTTGAAATCCGCCCGCTTGTTGTGCCGCTGTTTTTACAGCGGCTTTTAATTTAATAACCAATCGCTGTTTTGAGAAATCAGAACGGCGATTGGTTATTCCTAAAAAAAGGGGGGGTATGCCACGAAAAAAAGAGGAGAATTTAATTCCGTTTACGACAGAACAAAGCCGCGAGGAAGCCAAGAAGAACAGGCGCAAGGGCGGCATAGCCTCGGGAGAAGCACGAAGAGCTAAAAAAGCCTTGGAAACCTCGCAAAAGAGATAGCGCAGCAGCCCGCGCCTGACAAGCTCAAAGGGCAGATTCACCGTGTAGGGCTGAATATTTCCGATGATGATATGACTTGCAAACTAAGGCTTATTCCGATTATTATAAAGTGGCGAAAAAATTCAACTGCAACAACATGGAGTTTTACGGCGACCTCGCGGCGGCATTCCTATGCGACAAGGACGCGGCAGATGACAAACTAATGCGCTATTATGAGTGCATTGAAGAATGAAAACGGAGCGGGGCGTAAGCCCCGCTTTACGGTGTGTAATATGTGTGTAATAGACAAGAGCGTGCGAAAATAAACAAGAATAAAAAATGACCGATTTTAGCTTTTTTCGTCTAAAATCGGTCATTTATGGTCCGAGTGACTGGATTTGAACCAGCGGCCTCTTGAACCCCATTCAAGCGCGCTACCATCTGCGCTACACCCGGATTTATGAAGTTTTTGCGCCCTCAATTCAGCGCTAGATTATAATAGCACAATCGTGAAAAAAATGCAATACCTAATTTCATTTTTTCTCGCGGATTTCTGCAAAAAGATTTTGGGCGGGGTTTTGCCGGTTGCTCTCCCCTACCGCAACGAACAACACCCTTTCACTTGTACAGCATTACACCGTCTGCGCGCTCGCGGAAGCAAGCGTAATTATTATGCTCTACCTTTCATGTGCCGTCGAGGACGGCACATGACATCTTATGTTAACAATTATATGTTAATTACATTATGTCTTGCTTGTTATGTATATTATATTAAGTTGCCTATATTCCGTATACTATATTATGTCGTTTATTTTATGTATATCGAAATATGTATATTATTATATGTCAACAATATTATGGTTATAAATTTATGTCTATTAAATTATGTAGTTTATATTATGTTTATAATATTCTGAAAATAGACTTATGTTAACAATTATAATTTAGTTAACATAAGTCTATTTGTGCATTCATATAATATCGGTTTTACGTGTATATACGCCGCTCCCCTGCCCTGTTAGGACAGCTTAGCTCAAGCCAAAGTATATTGCGCCAACGGCTTGACCGAACTGCGCCACCGTGACAGAACTGTCTGCATCAAGCTGACGCATGAGGGGTGTACAGGCAAGGCCGCTGTCCGCTGCAACGAGCGTAACGGATTTATCAAGCTCGGCATAGCCCTCGCAAATAAGCTCAAAGCAGCGTTGACGCTTGACAAAGCGGCCGAAGAGAAAGCGCAGCTCCGTTTCCGGCTGCAAAAGCGACGCAGCTTCGCGCGTTACATGGGCAAGGTTTCGCCCGACTTGGCGGAAAATCTCCTCTGCCGCTGTGTTGCCGCGCTCGGCTTCGGCCATGATATGCTCCAGGCAGGGCTTTCGCATATCGTGGGGCTTGGCTTTAATCGAAATAACATCGCCGTTTTGCTCCGCAAAGCCGTCAAGCAGGGTTTTCTCGCGCGCCCATGCCATGCGGAACACCGCCGCTTGACCTAAATAGCGCCGCATCCCGGCAAGGCCGGAGTTTTCATTGCGCACACAGCGCAAATCCGTCTCGCTCATGTCGCGGCTCGGCCAACTACCGAGGTCAATAATACTGTCATACAGCTCCAAGGTAAGCTCCGGAATCTCGCCGCGCGCGTTGAGCCAGCCCGTGCCGAGATCAGTACCAAGCGAGTGCGCCAGCACACCCTTTTTGACAAGCGCGGCTTGCTCGCTGTGGGCAAGCTCCATGGCCGCAGTATAGGCAGCTATATTGCCGTCATTCGTCACACGCACGTGACCCGGCGCGCGGCAAAGCGCCTCAAGAGCGAGATTGAGCCGTGTTATCTTGCCAAACTCCCGCTCATAGTCAAGCGCGGCATTCTTGCGCATTCCCTGCGTTTTTGGCGTTTCTCCGCCGACTATCGCATCGCGCAAAACGACATCGGGAAAGCTCAAGCCGACAGAATCGAGCACGTTGAGCTTATCGCCGAGACGCTTTTCCGCCGCTTCGAGCGCGGATTTCAGTACGCTCAAAGCGGTATCCTTATTGAGCGCAGCTTGCAACTCCCTGCTTATTGCGCCGCAGTCTATATAATCGGCGGCGCAGGCGCGCATGAGGCGCGTCAAGCGCAAAACAGGGTCTATAAGCTCCTCGGCGCGCGTAAATTCCGCCGGATTCCAGTCATATTCGCGTGTGCAGAGAAGCTTTCCGTCCACGCTCACGGCAAGCTTAATATCCGTGCCGCCGACATCCACGCCGCAATGCACCCCCTTTGCGGCGCGCTCGGCGCTAGTGCGCAAGGAAGCGACAAGGTCGGGCGCGGTTGCGGCGGGTTCTTCCGGCGCGGGTATATACTCCTCTATGCCTCGGCGCACAAAGGAGAATCGGGGCTTATTCAAGAAAGCGCACACCCTATCCGCCACGTTAAGGGGCTTGCCGTAGCCCGCGCGGTGAGCTGCTGCAAAGCAAAATACGCTCTCCAGCGCGTCAATGAGCGAAGAGAGATTCTCATCGTTTGATTCATAATAGAGCGCAAGGGTGCTGCCGCCGAGGGCAGAGATGACGTTAAACACGCTTGCGCAAAGGTATTCCAGCACAAAGCGGCGCTGCTCTTCCCCGTTACAATGCGGAAAAAAGCGCGTAAATGCGCGCTTTTTTCCGTTATAGAGTGTAATTTCGATTATCACGGGGGAGCAGTCGCCCGATGCGGCGCAAGCGCGGCTAACTTCGTCCAGCCACACTTCGCCGTCCGCTTTCGCTTTTTCAATCCATTGTTCGACCGTACTGCTCATGCCATTCCTCACAGAACGTGAACCATTTCCGGCTCGAACAAGAGATTGCAGGTATCACCAACGGCGTAAATGCGCTTATTCTGCGGGTTCGGCTCTTCAAGCTTTACAAGCGTATCGCCCACCATGACATGATAGTTCTGATAAGAACCCATAAAACAGCTTAAAACCACCTTGCACGGCACGCCGCCCTCATCGGCAAGCTTTGCGGCCTCGGGACGAAGAACAACGGTGTATTCCGCGCCCTTTTCCATATCATCGCGGCCGAGAACGCGCACGGAATTACCCTCAATATCAAGCGTGACATATTTCCCATCGCGCCCGGTCATCTTGCCGCGCAGGAAGTTCGCTTCGCCTATAAAGTCGGCAACAAACTCATTGACGGGGTGATAATAAATCTCCTGCGGCGTACCCATTTGCGCCACAACACCCTTATCCATGACAATGATATTGTCCGAAAGCGCCATGGCCTCGCTTTGGTCGTGGGTGACGTAGATGGCGGTGATGCCGACTTCCTGCTGGATGCGGCGAATCTCCGTGCGCATGGAAACGCGGAGCTTTGCATCAAGGTTTGAAAGCGGCTCATCGAACAAAAGCACGGACGGCTCGATAACGAGTGCGCGGGCAAGCGCTACGCGCTGCTGCTGACCGCCGGAGAGCTGGTTTGTCATGCGCCCTTCCATGCCGTCAAGCTCAACGAGGTGGAGAATATCCATGACGCGCTTATGTATCTCGTCCTTGCCGACCTTGCGAAGCTTCAAGCCGTAGGCGACATTGTCAAAGACATTATAGTGCGGCAGGAGAGCATAGCTTTGGAAAACCATTGCCGTGTCGCGCTTATTGGGCGTAAGCTCGTTTATCGGCTCATCGCCGAGGTAGATTTCGCCCTCGTCCGGGCTTTCAAAGCCGGCTATCATGCGCAAGGTGGTGGTCTTGCCGCAGCCGGAGGGGCCGAGGAGCGTGACGAATGAGCCGGGCTTTATTTCAAGGGATGTGTCCTTGACGGCGTAGAAGTCCTTGCCGGTTTTGGGGTCTTGATATATCTTGGATATATGCTCAAGGCGAACGCCTTTTTTAATCTTTTCCATTGCTTACTCTTCCTCCTTTATTTGTTTGCTGGTGCCGAAGTGCTTAATGAAGAGATTCATCAGCAAAACCGCGCCGTAGGTGATGACGATAAGGATGGTTGCAAAGGCACAGGCGAGGCTGTACGAGCCTTTTTCGGCAAACTCGTTGATCTGCACAGTGATGAGCAGAAACTGCGGCGTGACGAGCAGGATTATCGCGGAAATAGCGGTGATACTGCGGACAAACGCCGTGACGAGGCCGGAAAGGAACGAATCCTTAATAAGCGGGAGCGTGACCGTCATGAAAACCTTAAAAGAGTCCGCGCCCATGTCGTAGGCCGATTCTTCTATGGATTTATCTATCTGACGCAGGGCGGAGATACCGCTGCGCGTGCCGGTGGGCAGGGAGCGGACAACGAACACGATTATAAGGAGAAGCCCCGTACCGTATATTCCCTGCAAAAAGCCCGTGTGGAACACACCGCCGGCAAAGCCGCGAATATACCCAACGCCGAGAACCGTACCGGGCACGGCCATGGCGAGCATGGAAACGGCCTCAATAAAGCCCTTGGATTTGAACTTTCTCTTTACGACAAGATAAGAGATTATCATGCTCAAAAGCGCTGTAATAGGGGCGGAGATGAGCGAGAGAACAAAGGAATCGCGGAAGGCCTGGAAGCCGTGATAGCGCGTAAAAACGAGCTTAAACCACTTGCCCGTCAGGGGGAAGAATTTATAGCCCCAAGTCGGGAAGAATGCGCCCACGGGAACGCAAAGGTACATGATTATTACGAAAAGCGCCGCGAGAGAGCAAAGCACCGTAAGAGGGGCGCGAACGCTTCTGTCTTCAATGAGCATTCTGCCGCGCGAGGCCTTGCCCGTGAGCGTGGCGGCGGTCTTAGCCTCTAAGTAGTATTTCTGCACAGCGAACATTGCAAGCGTGATGCACAAGAGCACAACCGCCATTGCCGCCGCACCGGCCTTATCATATGCGCCGGTTATTTGCAGATAGATAGTCGTGGCGAGAGTATCATACGAGCCGCCGATTATCATGGGGTTTGCAAAGTCGGCAATGGATTCGATAAATGTGACCAAAAACGCGTTGCCGAGGCCGGGAAGCATGAGCGGGAGCGTAACGCTCGTGAACACTTTCATGCGGCTTGCGCCCATATCGCGCGCGGCTTCTTCCAACGAGGGGTCGATGTTCTTCAAAAGCCCCTTGAGCATCATGTAGCACACGGGGAAGAACGTGAGCGTTTGCACAATTACAATGCCCCAGTAACCGTAAACGCTGTTATCGTATATGCCGAGGATAAAGCGCGTTATGATACCGGCCTTGCCGAAGAGCATTATCATCGAAAGCGACAGCACGAACGGGGGCGACACGACAGGCAGCATCGAAACCACCTTGAACAGCCCGCCCACGAATTTATTCATGCGCACATACATTTCTACGTACGCAAAAAGCAAGCCTATAAGCGCCGAGAGTATACCGACGAGGAAGCCTACTTTCAGAGTATTGCCGATTGCGGTGGTAAAGGTGGGCATATTGAATATGCGCTTAAAAATGTCAAGCGTGAGACCATTATCGCTCACAAAGCTATCCACAAGCAGTATTGCCAGCGGATAGAGAATAAACAAAGTTAAAAATGTTATCAGCACGACGATGGTTGTGACCATTATAGGGTCTGCCATCAGCTTTTTTCTGTCCAGCGCCGCGCCCTGGCTTCTTGCCATAGTCAAAACTCTCCTCTCTTTTTCCTCGAAAGGAAGGTATATCTTTTTAAGGGAAGGTCAGATTTAAATGCCGGTTTAATATCGAAAAGGGAGACGGCTTTTGCCGCCTCCCTTGCGGGTTTCAATGGTTAAAATTACTCGGTCTTGAAACGATCTGCACCGGTGTCTGCGCCGGAAGCGGCGATGGCGTTCATAACCTCTTCGATGTAAGTGCCGATGTTGGCGGTTGCATCCTCGAAGTCATATTCCATAACGTTGTTGGGGTCAAGGCCGAATTCGGCAGCCTGAGAGGGCTGCTCGGCATTGTCGATGACGAGGAACTGGTAAGAACCGTTGTCCTTGGCAATGTTGACGCAGTCGGGGCTGAGAGCGTACTCAATCCAAAGCTTTGCGGCGTTGGGGTGAGCTGCACCCTTGAACATGGCGGTAGCGCCTATTTCAAAAGAAGTGCCGCTGGAGGGGATGATGAGCTGGATGTTCTCGTAGCCGTTGTCGAGAATCTGGGTGATGCCGTCATGCAGGAAGCCGATGCCGATGACGCACTCGCCGGTGCCGACGTTCTTGGACGGGCCGGAGCCGGACTTGGTGTAAACCTGGATGTTCTTGTCAAGGTCTACGAGGTACTGGATGCCTTCATCGTGGCCGTACTTCTGAATCATGGTGTTGATGACGAGCTTTGCAGTGCCGGCGGTGTTGTAGTTGGAGAGCCAAATGAGGCCTTCGTACTCGGGCTTGAGCAGGTCTGCCCAATCCTGGGGAGCTTCAAGGCCGAGGCGGGTCAGCTCATCGGTGTTGACCATAAAGCCGAGTATGCCTTTGTATATGCCGTACCAGCAGCCGTCTGCATGGCGGTACATATCGCTGAAGAGATGGGAAGCGTTATGCGCTTCGTAGGCTTCAAGCAGACCTTCAGCCGCAACAACGTTGTACGGGTCGGTCGTGCCGCCGAACCAAACGTCGGCAGAGGGGTTGCCGTTCTCTTCCTCTATCTTCGCCTGCACTTCACCGGTGGAAAGGCGCTGATACTGGGTCTTGATTCCGTAGAGAGCCTCGAAGTTCTCACAGGCGGCGGCGAGGTACTCTTCCTCGCAGGAGCCGTAAACAACGAGCTCGCCCTCGGCCTGAGCCGCAGCGACAAGCTCTGCCATGGGATCGGCCTCGGCAGCGGACGCATCGGCCGCGGGTGCCTCGGCGGGAGCTTCGGCAGCAGGGGCTTCAGCCTGACCGCAGGCGGCCAGCGCGAAGACCATGACGAGCGCCAAAAGCAGTGCTAATAACTTTTTCATGGTTCATCCTCCATAAATTAAATTTTCCAATGCCCGGCTTTCACCGGGCATTGGCTAAAACGGCTTGCGCCGTAATATACATAAAACGCATCGGATCGTGTTGCTTATTTGTTAACTCGTGTTAACACAAAGTTCATATGTATTTTACCACCAAATCCGAATTAGTCAACATTTTTTGCTAAACAACAGCAGTCGGACAAGCATTTTTACGTTTTTACCAAAAATGCTTGTCCGATTTTGTGCAAAAATTACAGCGTCACTTGTTCGGGTAGGGTATTCTCCGGCGCGACTTCGTCAATTGCCGTTTAAGAGGCATCGTTTGCGCTTTGCGCCTTTCCCTTTCTCCGTCCCCAGAGCTTCTT
>CAZGFK010000050.1:0-11584 GCA_964524815.1 uncultured Oscillospiraceae bacterium | reverse complement strand
AGGCAGCGGACTGCAAATCCGCGATTCCCCAGTTCAAGTCTGGGTGGCGCCTCCACGTCAGAGCTGATTTCGCTCTGCTCGAAAAACGACAACTCTTCGGAGCTGTCGTTTTTTTCGTCTGAGCTTCATCGCTCTTCCTTTCCGACTTGAACCCGCTACCGCCGGGCTTTGATTCGGTTTTTAGCGGCTCAACGGCGGGCTGTTTCATTTAATGATGTTGAGCTTCACTTAATGATGACGCTTCACTGATGATGTGATTAATCGCCGCATTTTTTTGTCTTGCTTTTGTGCGCACAAACGCGTATAATATGAATGCAAGATACAGCTTATTGCGGAAGGGGAGCTTGTAATGGCAAAGTCGGCGAATCTCTATGCGCGCATTGAGCCGGAAGTGAAAGAACAGGCGGAAATGATTCTTTCCGCTCTCGGCATTCCCGCCTCAAACGCTATTAATATGTTCTATAAGCAAATAATTCTTAATAACGGTCTGCCTTTTGAAGTGAAATTGCCTGCTCATCCCTTGAATGTTGCCCATATGTCCGCTTTGCAGTTTAACGCGGAGCTTGAAAAAGGCTATGCGGATATTAAAGAGGGTAATGTGCTTCCGGCAGAACAGGCATTTGCGGAATTGCGCAGGGATATGGGGCTATGAGTTATGCTGTAATTCTCACGCGACAAGCGCAGTCTGACTTGAAAGAGATTTTTAATTATATTTCCGATGTATTGCAGTCTCGCCGTAATGCGTCTGCGCAGCTTGACCGTTTGGAAAAAGCGATTATGTCTCTTTACGATATGTCGGAGCGTTTTCGTGTGTACAATGCGGATAAGTGGCGCGAGCGAAATTTGCGCATTATGCCCGTTGATAATTACTTGCTTTTCTATATTCCCGAGCGGGATACGAATACTGTTAATGTTATCCGCGTAATGTACGGCGGGCGAGATATAGCCGCGCAATTGAATAACAGCGCGCTTAACACACATACACGGGAGTGGAGTTTATGAAAATTGTTGACGGGAAGGATTATATACCGCAGATAAAAGAGCTTATTGCGGAGTATGTCGGCCGTTTGAACAGGGATTTGGGATTTCAGAATATTGATGAAGAGCTGAGCGACCCTGCCGCAAAGTATACACCGCCTCAGGGGGAACTGCTCGCGGCGATTGAGGATGAAACGCTTTTCGGCATGGTTGCATATCATAAGCATTCCGACACAAGGTGCGAAATGAAGCGGCTTTATGTCAGACCGGGCGCGAGAGGGCTTTCCTTGGGCGATGCGCTTGTGAAAGAAATTATTGAGCGCGCCGCAAAAGCAGGGTATAAGGAAATGGTGCTTGATACACTGTGCCATATGCAAGCGGCGATACATTTATATAAGAAGTACGGCTTCACGGAATGCGAGCCGTATTACAATAACCCCATGGACGATGTAATATATATGATAAAAAAGCTTGACACCTAACCGAGAGCGAAAAACGCTCTCGGTTTTCTTTTTTCTCATTCTGTTAAGCTTCCGCTAATCCTGATTATCGGCGTTTGATTCACGCTTTTTGCGCGCGGCGCTTAAGCGCCTCATAAGTTTTTTGTAATTTGCACAGAGAAAATAGTGCGTAGTTTGAGAAATAACAAACTTTTAGTGCACTTTTCACAGAAAAACACGTGCATTTATGGAGGAATAGATAATAGCAAATTTTCGCGCGCGCTGGTATAATCACAGTTAAATTAGAATGGTGTAAATTTTTCGACAAGAAAAAGGCGGCGGCGTTAGGTATACCTGCCGTCAGGCAAAAAAAGAGGAAGTATGTAGAAAAACAAGGAGGAAACGAACATGGCGGACAATGCACATCATCTCAAAACGGATGAGATAATTTCCCGCTATGATAGGGAGCAGAAGTCACTGATTCCTATCATGCAAGACATTCAGGCGGAGTACGGGTATCTCCCGGCGGAGCTTTTAAGCTACGTGGCGGAGAAGCTCGGCATCACCGAGGCGCACGCCTACAGCGTGGCAACCTTTTACGAAAACTTCTCGTTTGAGCCGAGAGGGAAGTACGTAATCAAGGTGTGTGACGGCACGGCCTGTCACGTGCGGCATTCCACCCCCATTTTGGAGACGCTTTGGAAAGAGCTTGGCCTGAGCAAGAAAAAGCACACCACGGACGACATGATGTTCACCGTGGAAGTCGTGTCCTGTCTCGGCGCTTGCGGCCTTGCCCCGACCCTTATGGTCAATGAGCAGGTTCACCCGTCCATGACCCCGGAGAAGGTACACGAGCTTATTGAGGAATTGAGAGGTAACGGCTGATGATTAATTCAAGAGAACAATTGCAGAAGCTGCGCTTAGAAGCGATAGCTCGCCTCAAAGGCTACGAAACTCAAATCCACATCTGCTGCGGCACGGGCTGTCTTGCGGGCGGCTCGGCGGAGATTTACGAGATATTCAAAACGCTTGTGAAAGATACTCCGGGCGTGGTGCTTGATTTCTCCCCCTGCGGCGGCAATCACGAGCACCCCAAGGCCGATGAAACCAACGGCGAGCCGATAATCGCCGTGACGAAAACCGGCTGCCACGGCTTTTGCGAGATGGGGCCGCTGGTGCACATCGAGCCGATGGGCGTTATGTATGTTCATGTAAAGCCCGAGGACTGCCATGAAATCATGGAGAAAACGGTTCTGCGCGGCGAGGTGATAGAGCGCCTTGCCTATCACCAAAACGGCGAAGTCTACCCCAAGCGCGAGGAGATACCCTTTTATAAGCTCCAAAACCGTGTCGTGCTGAAAAACTGCGGCACTATCGCGGCAGAGGATATAGAGGAGTATATCGCAAACGGCGGCTACGAGGGCTTTGAAAAGGCACTTTTTGATTTGTCCGATGAAGAAATCTGCAAAGAGGTCATCGACTCCGGCCTGAGAGGGCGCGGCGGCGCGGGCTACCCCACGGGCAAGAAGTGGGATGCCGGGCGCAAGCAGAAAACCGATGTGAAATACATCGTCTGTAACGGCGACGAGGGCGACCCCGGCGCATTCATGGATCGCTCTATCATGGAAGGCAATCCCCACGCCGTAATAGAAGGTATGCTCATCGGTGCGCGCGCCGTGGGCAGCCGAGAGGGCTATATCTATGTGCGCGCCGAGTACCCCTTGGCTGTACAGCGCATGAAATGCGCCATTGAGCAGGCCGAGGAATACGGTCTTTTGGGCGACAATATCCTCGGCACGGATTTTAGCTTCAAGCTGCATATCAACAAGGGCGCGGGCGCATTCGTCTGCGGCGAAGGCTCGGCCTTGACCTCGTCCATCGAGGGCAACCGCGGTATGCCGCGCGTCAAGCCCCCGCGCACGGCGGAAAAGGGTTTGTGGGAAAAGCCCACGGTGCTCAATAACGTCGAAACCCTTGCCACAATTCCGCTCATATTGCGCAACGGCGTGGCGTGGTACCGTCAGCTCGGCACAGAGGGCAGCCCCGGCACAAAGGCGTTTGCACTGACGGGCAATGTCGTCAACACCGGCCTTGTGGAAGTTCCGCTCGGCTCTACTATACGCGATATCGTTTTCAATGTCGGCGGTGGCATGAAGGACGGCGCGAAGTTCAAAGCCGTTCAGATAGGCGGCCCGTCCGGCGGCTGTTTAACGGAAGAGCACTTAGATGAACCCCTCGATTTCGATTCCGTCAAGAAGTTCAACGCTATTGTCGGCTCGGGCGGCTTGGTGGTTATGGATGAGCACACCTGTATGGTGGAAGTGGCGCGCTTTTTCATGTCGTTCACTCAGCGTGAATCCTGCGGCAAGTGCGTTCCCTGCCGCGAGGGCACAAAGCGTATGCTGGAGATACTCGAACGCATCGTAAACGGCCACGGCGAGCTTGAAGATCTTGACACGCTCGAAGAGCTTGCCAACATGGTGCGCTCCATGGCGCTGTGCGGCTTGGGTAAATCAGCGCCCTTGCCGGTACTCAGCACATTAAAGCTTTTCCGCGATGAATACATTGAGCATATTGTGGATAAGAAGTGCCGCTCCAAGACGTGTACGGCATTGCGCCGCTACGTGATCAATCCGGAGTTCTGCCGCGGGTGCAGCAAGTGCGCGCGAGGCTGCCCGGTCAACGCGATTCACGGCGTTATCAGAAGCCCGTACAGCATCGATCCCAATGTCTGCATCAAGTGCGGCACCTGTAAGGACAACTGCGCGTTTGACGCGATTTACATCGAAGCATAAGGAGGGGCGACATGGGTACTATTACTATAAACGGCAAGAAATACGAGTTTACAAACGAGAGAAACGTGCTCGCGATAATCCAAAATGCCAACATCGAAATCCCCACACTCTGCCACCAGCCGGAGCTGTCGATATTCGGCGCTTGCAGACTGTGCACGGTTGAGGACGACAAGGGGCGCACCTTTGCCTCTTGCTCGGAAAAGCCGAGAGACGGTATGGTTATCTATACGCACACCGCGCGCCTGCGCCGCTACCGCAAGCTTATAGTGGAGCTGCTTCTGGCCGCGCATAACGGCAACTGCGCCACCTGCGACCAGCACGGCAAGTGCAATCTGCAAGAGCTTGCCTATCAGCTGGGCGTGAACATGGTTCGCTTTGAAAATAACCGCGAGCTTCAGCCCGTGGACTTCTCCTCTCCCGCCATCGTGCGCGACCCGAACAAGTGCGTCCTTTGCGGCAATTGCGTTCGCGTCTGCAACGAGATTCAGGGCATCGGCGTGCTCGGCTTTGCTCACCGCGGCACGGACACTGTCGTTTCCCCCGCGTTCAACCGCAAAATGTCGGAGACGAAGTGTGTCGGCTGCGGCCAGTGCCGTGTCGTCTGCCCCACGGGCGCTTTGACGATTCACCACAGCATGGCCGGCTTCTGGGAAGCGCTTGACGATCCCAATACCCGCGTTGTCGCGCAGATAGCGCCCGCCGTGCGCGTGGCCGTGGCGGAAGCGTTCGGCTTGCCCAAGGGCGAAAACGTCATGGGCAAGGTTGTCGCTGCGCTGCACAAAATGGGCTTTGACGAAGTCTTTGACACCACCTACACCGCAGACCTCACCATCATGGAAGAATCGGCGGAGTTTTTACAGCGTGTCGGCGCGGGCGAAAAGCTGCCGCTTTTGACCTCGTGCTGCCCGGCATGGGTGAAGTTTGTCGAAAACGAGTTCCCGGAGTTTAAAGACAATATATCCACCTGCCGCTCGCCGCAGCAAATGTTCTCTGCCATTTTGAAGGACTATTACCGCTCTGATGCGTATTCGCAGGGCAAAAAGACCTTCGTTGTCTCCATCATGCCGTGCACGGCTAAGAAGATGGAAGCCGAGCGTGACGATGCTTATACCTACGGCATTAAGGACACCGATTATGTCATGACCACCAATGAGCTTATCCGCATGATTCGCGGCTTCGGCTTCTCCTTTGAGGAGCTTGACAGCGAGGCTTGCGATATGCCGTTTGGCCTCGGTTCCGGCGGCGGCGTGATATTCGGCGTGAGCGGCGGCGTGACGGAAGCCGTTTTGAGAAGGCTTACCGACGGGCACGATACCGCTACCCTCAACGCCCTTGCCGAAAGCGGCGTGCGCGCCAAGGACGGCATAAAAGAGCTTACCGTGCCTTATAACGGCATTGACGTGAAAATCTGCGTGGCATCCGGCCTTGCAAACGCCCGCAAGGTGTTGGAGCAGGTGAAGTCCGGCGAAAAGGAATACCACCTTATCGAGATTATGGCCTGCCCCGGCGGCTGCGTCATGGGCGGCGGCCAGCCGATAACCGGCTCTAAGCAGGTGCGCTACGACACGCGCTCCAAGGGCTTGTATGCCGCCGACAACGCCTCGGCCATAAAGAAGTCCAACGAAAACCCGATGATAGATTTCTTCTACAACGGTATGTTCAAGGGCAAGGAGCACGAGCTGCTGCATAATAAAAAATAAAATGTTGTAAGGAAAGAAGCACGGATTAACCCCCGTGCTTCTTTGCGTCTATATAGAACGATAATAAAAGATAACTGCGTTCGTGCGGGTCGTCTAAATCCACATCTATCATCTCGCGTATCTTCTGTATGCGGTAGAGAAACGAATTTTTGTGTATGTGCAGCTTTTCCGAGCCTAAAAGTATGCTCCTTTCGTAAAGGAGATAGACAAAGAGCGTTTTATAGTACTCCGTGTTTTTCTCCTCATCGTGGCGGCGCAGAATTTCAAGCGCGGGGTGGGTGAGGTTTTCTTCGCCGTTTATAAGCGCAAAGCGCGAAATAAGGTAGGGCAGGGCGTAGCTTTCACTGCGGTAAACGCCCGGCTGCCCTTTAGTCTGCACCAAAGCGTAAACGCACTGCCGATAGCGCGCGGGCATATCGTTAAGCTCTTCAAACGGCAGAGAGAGCACAATTTGATAATATAGCTTCCCGTTCTCGCTGGAAAGCGACTGCGCCAGCGTTTCCGCGTCTCTTTTCGCCGTCAAAACCAGCACGTGATTTCCGTACAGCAGCGCGATATTTGCGCGCGGATATCGCTCCAAGCGGTAAAGCAAGCTTCGCTGATGAATGCTGTCGGCACGATAGGGATTGCCGAAGATTATCAGCTGCCAAGGGCGCGCGCAGTTGATTTCAATTCGTGAAAGCAGCCCCTTTTCAATCTTCTTTCCGTCCAAAATGTCCCGAATTATATCGGGCACGGCGCGCCCTGCTTTCTCCTCGGTTTTCGCTTCCAAGGCGGCGATAAGGGCACTGCGCAAAGCGGAGAACAGCAGCATATCCCCCGGGCGAATGGGGCGGGCGTGCTCCCAAAGGCCGATACCGGCCGCGCGCTCATCGCCCACGCGGATGTATGAGCCTATCAAGCGCTCGCCCTCTTGCGTGTGGAAAAGCGTGGGTTCATCGTTCCATGAGTTTAAGCGGTTGTTTTCATCATACATCGGCGCGCTGAGAACCTCCAGCGGGATATGCCCCGTGTCCCGCGCCGTCACCCAGTAGGGGTTTATGTCCTCTCCGATAAAGGCTTTGCCCATCGCCAGCACATTCCCTGCCGCGTCGGAGAGCATGAGCGGGTTTTCCAAAAGCTCACCGCCCAGATTCAAAATCCCCTCTAAATCGCGCTCGCTTGAGCGCTTTTTTAATTCTGCTTCCCATACGTTCAGCTTTTCAAATGCGCCCAGCACCGCATTTGTCACCTCGGCGCTTTCTCTGCCGGGGATAAAGATTTCATCGCCGTTATTAATTAAGCGAGCCCCTTCATGCTCAAAGCACAAATAAACGTACCGCGCTTCAACGGCGCTTTCGGGCTTGTCCACTATGCGCAAGCCGTCAATCTCGGCGCTTGCGCCCGTAATATTCGCTCTTTGCGGGAAATTGCCTAACTGCTCCGCGATTACGCGCAAATTCAATTTCACTCGGCGCACCTCCGTTTCGCATTTTCAGTATAGTGCTTTCGTCACAAAAAAGCAAGAAAAATGCGCGCTGCAATTCTAGTTCCCGGTATAAAGACAAATACGGGGCATTGTTATAAAATAAACATACCCTGAAACACATACCGAGAAAGGAGCAAATAATATGGCAAAAACCAAAGCAATTACCAATGTGCGGCTTTTTGACGGGAAAGAGCTGAGCGATAAAACAACCGTTTATATTGACGGGGCGCGCTTTGCCGCCGAGCTTGACGCGCAGGAGATTATTGACGCTAAAGGCGCATTCATGATGCCCGGGCTTATTGACGCTCACTGCCACGTAACCAAAATGCGCAATGTCAGCAGAAACCTCAAAAACGGCGTTACCGCCGCCATGTCTATCCAAACCCCGAATACGCTCAAGGCGAGCAGCAAAATGCGCATCTATTCCACGTATAACAGAGCCCTCGGCTTTGTCACAGACCCTAAGGAGTTTGTCGAAACCGAGATTGCCAACGGCGCGGATTATATCAAGATTATCATCGAGCATAAGCCCATGATGGCAAAGACGATTATCCGCGATGATGTGGTTATGGGTGTTGTGGAGGAAGCGCACAAGCGCGGCAAGCTCGTAGCCTGCCATGCAGTTTCCGTCCCCGCAATGGAGCTTGCCATAGAAGCGGGTGTGGATATCCACGTTCATGTGCCGCTTGAGGCCACCATGAGCGCGGACATGGTCGATCGCATAGCGGCGCACCGCGCCCCCGTTGTCCCCACGCTTGCCATGATGAAAGGCTTTGCGGACATTCCCATATACGGCTACAAAAAGCAGGATTATCAAAACTCCGTTAACTGCGTTCAGATGCTCCATGAAGCGGGCGTTCCCCTCATGACGGGTACGGACGCGAGCAACATCATTTTCCTGCCTTGGGTCAAGTTCGGCAGCGGTCTGCACGGGGAAATGCAGCTTATGGCGGCGGCGGGCTTGAAGAATACCGAAATTCTGGCCGGCGCTACAAGCATTGCGGCCGAAAGCTACGGCATGAACGAAACGGGCCTCATAGCCCCCGGCAAGTATGCCGACTTCATTCTTATAAACGGCGATCCCACGGCGAACATAAGTGATATAGATAACATCAAACTCGTTTCGGTCGGCGGCGAAACCGTATTCACCGCGTAATAATAAAAAGGAGTGATTAAGCTATGGTATTGGTAACAAGTGCAATGGGCAAGGTCGGCCACGTAGTGGCAACGGAGCTTGCAAAGCAGGGCTTTGATGTGCGCGCAACGGACATCAATCCCAAGGTGGAAAGCCTTCTTGACGAGGGCATTAAAGAAGTCGTCGTAGGCGATGCCCGCGATGAAGAGTTTGTAAGAAGCGTTATGCGCGGCTGCGATCAGGTGGCCTATGTCCCGCCGATGATGCTCTATGATGAAGATGAGCTTGGCGTTTTGGCTATCGACTGCGCGCTGGCAGAGGGCGTGAAGCAGTTTGTGCAGCTCTCCGTCACGCACCCGAATCTCTCCGGCCTTTTGCAGCATCAGAAAAAGCTCGTCATTGAAGAGCATTTGAAGCTTGTCGGCTTCAAAAACAACTGGAACTTCACCATTCTTCAGCCGCTTCACTATTCCTATAATGTCATTGTCCCGCTGATACTCAACTCCGGCAAGTACGAAAACTGGAAGCCGCTTGACAGAAAGCTTGGCTACGTTGACGTGCTGGACGTGGCCGAGGCCACGGCAGTGGTTTTGCGCGAGGGCGACAAGCATCAGTTTGCAACCTATGAGCTTTGCGGCTCAAGCTATCTTTCTATCAATGAAATCGCGGATATGCTCAAAAAGATGTCCGGCAAGGACTTTGAGACCATTTGGTATGACCGCAAGCATATGTTCTCCGGCGTATTTGAAAATTTCATCAACAGCGGCAACGACAGCTACTCCCGCCGTGGCGCGCTGGCAATCCGCGATGTTTATAATGAATATGGCTTTGCCGCGAACAAGAACGTGCTTGAGTGGCTGATAGGTCGCCCGTCCTACACGATGGAGGATCATATCGCAAGAGAGCTTAAAAAGATGGGCTTGCCCGTATATAATTACGATGGGGAGGCTTGAAAAATGAATCTTTCCGGGAATACAATACTGCTCACCGGCGGCGGCAGCGGCATAGGCTTTGCCCTTGCCACGCGCCTTGTTGCGGCGGGAAGCAAGGTCATAATCGTCGGGCGCAATGTTGCCAAGCTTGAAGCGGCCAAGGAAAAATGCCCCGCGCTCATCGTCAAGGGCTGTGACATTTCCGATGCCGAGGCGCGCAAGGAGCTTTTTAACTGGGTCACGGCGGAATACCCCGAAGTAAATGTTGTCATCAACAACGCCGGTATTCAGCGCCCCATTAACCTCAGCTTGGAAGATAACGACTTTGCCAAGGTTCAAGCCGAGATTAACACCAACCTTGAAGCGCCTATACATCTTTCCATGCTCTTCGCGCCCTACTTTGTCAAGCATGGCGGCACGATAGTGAATGTCTCCTCTCGCTTGGGCATCATGCCCGCAGTTTGGGTGCCTATCTACACCACCACCAAAACCGGCATTCACTTCTTCACCCGTTCCCTGCGTATGCAGCTTCGCAATACCGGCGTTAAGGTCGTTGAGATTCTGCCGCCCATGGTGGATACCGATTTGGCCGGCCCCGGTCAGCAGAAAAACGGCGTTAACGTGGACGAGTTTGCCGACGGCGTTATTGCCAAGCTTGAAGCGGGCGTTGAAGAAATCGGCTTTGCCAATTCCGAGCTTGCACTCAAGGATGAATATACCTTCAGCGTTGCCATGGCCGAGGCAGAAAAGCTTTGGGATGTCTTTTCCCACAAGAATCCTCTGTTTGAAAACCTGCTCTGATAAAATCGATATACGAAAGCGGCGGTCATTTGACCGCCGCTTTTCTGCGTTTTTTAAGCGCTGCTTTATTATATTCCGAACAGCTTTTCCGCGTTTGCATACGCGATTTTTTCCCGTTCTTCCTCGCTTATATCAAGCTCTTTCAAAAATGCCGTTATGTTCTCCGGCTTGCGGTAGGGGTAATCCTCGCCCCACATTATGCGCTCCGCGCCGAAAGTATCCATGCAAAAGCGAAACTGCGCCTCATACATCATGCCCGACGGGTTTACATACACGTTTTCTTTGAAATATCGGCTGAAGCTCTTGTTTAGCCCCGTGATGCTCTGCCCGACTTCGTCCAAGCGGTACATATAATACGCCACGACCTCGCCCCAGTGCCCCAAGATTATTTGAAGCCTCGGCAGCCGGTCAAATATACCCGCCAGCATCATTCTCACGGCCTCTATACCCACTTCGTAGTGCCACCCTATTCCGAAGCCTGCGAACAGCGTCCCGGCCGTGGGCGACCATGCGCCTTTGTAATATCTCTCTGCCACGGCGGAATCGACCTTGCACGGGTGCATATATATCGGCACATTCAGCTCCTCGGCCTTTTTGAATATCGGGAAATACCATTCATCGGCATAAGAGCGCCCCTCAAAATGCCCTATGAGCATCGCGCCCACGAAGCCCAGCGATTTCACGCAGCGCTCCAGCTCCGCCGCCGCGTCCTCCGGCGCGCTCAGCGGCAGTGTGGCTAAGCAGTAATACCGCCCGGGGTGCGCCATGCTCGCCCGGTGCATTTCGTCATTCACTTCTCTGCACAGCGACACGGCGTGCTCCTTTGCCAAAAGCGCGGGGTATTCGTCCGCACAGCTTAAAATCTGTGTGCTTATCTCTGCGCTGTTCATGTATTCTACGCGCCCCGCGCCCAAGTCGGCGGCGGCTCGTTCGGTCTCCGTGAGGGGCGCTGTACCAAAATCCTCTTTGCCGAGGATTTTGTTTATCTTCTCTTTTATCGTCTCGGACGAATAGTGCTCCTCTACGCATATCAGCTTTTTCATCAATCCCGCCTCCGCAATGTGTATAATAAGTAATTATAGTTTATCAGTTAAGCCCGATTGCGGCAACATACCCAAAGACCAATTTCCACCGCGCTTTTTTTCACCCACCTTGTGCCGACAGAACGGTAAAGCCGAACGCGGTTAAAGAAGAGGTGTTGAAGAAATATATGCTTGAAATAAATTCTGTTGCATTTTGAGGAAAAAGTGCTATAATGTTGAGCACATGAGTGCAAGTGCCCCTCGTTTGCGGCTTAGATAGTGTTGTTTTAATAACTTAATATAGGTAATTAAG
>CAZGFK010000049.1:0-11645 GCA_964524815.1 uncultured Oscillospiraceae bacterium | reverse complement strand
GACCGAAGTCACGCGGGAGAACGACCGTGTCGATAACGCGCTCATAGCTCCAGTACTCGCAGAACTTGTTGGAAGCAACGATAACGCCGTCCGCCTTATATTCCTTGGCAAGATCCGCTATGCGCTTTTTGCGGTTACGCATGAGATCCTGCGGCATGAAGCGCGGGCAGTTAGAAGTGTCAAGATAGTGTCTTGCGATAGCGTCAAGCGGGTCTTGCCCGTCCTTGACAACGATGGGAACGCGGCTTTCCACTGCGCCGTAGCAGTAACGGTCGGCCACGACTTCGGCGCCGCAGCCCTCGATGAGCTTTGTAAACTCGGGGTCGTCGTTCTCGGAACCGGCGAGCACGACTTTGCAGCGGAACGGCCACTTTTCGTCAGGCTCACGGGTCTTGAGCTGTTCGGCAGTCTCTCTCAGATACGGGAGAATAAGCTCCTTGGGGCAGACCTGGCTGACAAGCTGAATTACGTGGAACTCATAACCGGTGATGGTGGGGTTATCGAGCTTGCGATAATCGCCAATCTCGTTTATGAGACGGCAAACCTCATTGTGGCGCTCAATAGTTTGCATAAGCGCCTCATCGGAAACATCAATGCCGAAGCGCTCATGGAGAGGCTCAAGCACATGGGCGCGAAGCTGTTCGCGGTAATGGGCATAGCCTATCTCGTTGTTTTTGAAAGGAACGTCGGAAAAGGTGCAGAAGAAATCATCGTTGTTGATGATTCGCATATCCTTGACGGAGTCAAGGTGCTTCTGCTCCAAGTGCTCCTGGAAGCGGCAGGTGGCAGTGCACGTTTCGGTAGCCATCTGGGCATCGAGGAAGTTGAAGCCACCCTCCAGGGCGCGCTCCAAAAGGCTTCTTGCGTAGTGGCAGACACGGGAGGACATATAATATGTCGCGATGTCGGGGGAAGTGCAACGCGGCGCGCGCAGACGAACTGCAAAGCAGCCGGGCAAGTCGAGAAGAACTTCAGGCATGAAATAGCAAGTATAGCCGATTGCGCGCTTGCCCTCGGCCTTGGCCTTTTGAACAAGCTCGTTGTTGGCTTCCTGAAGCAGATTCTCAAAGTAGATCAGATGCTTGAGATCTTTCACAGATAACCCTCCATATTTAGTTTCCATTTTTGGGCGTGATACGCCCACCCTTGCCCATTTATTTTAGCAAAATGTCAATATGTTGTCAATCGCGTTTTTAGCAAAAGCCCCTAAAATAGGGGCTTTTTTCGAGAAAAATGTTATACAATTTTAACTGTTTTGTCTAAAGTCAACAGGATTTGGCCTTATATCGCCTGTTGGCTGGAATTGGTTTTCAAGGAAATCTTGTATCTCTTTTGCCGACTTTGCGGCGCGTCCCTCGATCATCTCCGCTCGCCCGCCGCCGCGCCCGGAAAGCACCGCATTAATCTCCTTGGAGGCTTTGCGCAGGTCGATATTGCGAGAGCCGATGATATATTTATACCCGTGCTCATCATCGCCGGAAAAGGCGGCGGCGCAGCCCGTGCATTTTTCGCTCAAAAGATTTACAAGCTCGCGAAGCGCAACCTCGTCAAGCGCGTTATCAAACACGCATATATTCCCCTCGCGCGGAGCGGTGTTTCTCGCTATCAGGGCGGCATAGGCTAACCCGAGCGCGGCTATACGCTCTTTCAAGCTCTGCTCCTGCGCCAGCACCCGCTCCACGGCGGAAGAAAGCTCATTGCGCTTGGCGCTGAGCAGGCGGCTTGCCTCGGTGACATTCTTTTGCGCATCGCGCACAGCATCGAGCGCGTCCATGCCGCAAACAAGGCTCACGCGCACCCCGCCGCGATGACGCACGGCATCGAGCACCTTGATAAGCCCCACCGCGCCCGTACTCTTCAAATGCGGCGCACAGCAGGCGCAAAGGTCAACGCCGGGGATTTCGACAAGGCGAACATTCTCCGTCAATTCGAGCTTGCTGCGATAGGATATCTCGCCGAGGGCGTCACTTTCGGGAAAGTAGGTCAAGATGGGGAGATTTTGCCGCACGACCTCATTTGCGCGCGTTTCAATCTCGGCAAGCGCTTGGAAAGAAAGCTCCGCGTTGAAATCCACCGTCATGCAATCCGCACCCATATGAAAACCGACATTGTCGGCATTCACGGCTGAGTGAACAAGGCCGGAGAAAATATGTTCGCCGGAGTGGTTTTGCATACGCCTTAGGCGCTTTTCAAAATCTATTTCGCAGTCGTACTCTTCGCCCACGGTGAGAGGCGTATCCGCATAGTGCCACACCTCGCCCGCGCGCTCGTGCGCGTCAAATACGCGCGATGAGCCTATGCGCCCGGTGTCCGCCGGTTGTCCGCCGCCCTCGGGGAAAAAGGCGGTTTTGTCAAGCGCGATGAGCCAGCGCCCTTTCTCTTCCGCACACGCGGTGACGCGCGCGGAAAAGGACGAACAAAGGCTATCGGCATAATAAAGCTTTTCCGTCATGGTAATTTACCTTTCAGTACAGCACGCGCACGCGCAAAACATTATCCATTGCGCGTATGGCATCGGCCACGTCCTCGCCGATTTTCCCGCCGAGGTCAACTATCGTATAGGCGTACTCGCCGCGCGGCTTATTAATCATGTGCTCAACGTTAATATTTCTGTCGCTTATGAAATCAAGTATGCGCGTGAGCATACGGGGGACATTGCGGTGGATAACGCACAGGCGGCACACGCCCATGCGCGAAAGAGAGGCGTTGGGGAGATTGACGGAGTTTTTGATATTGCCGTTTAGGAGATAGTCATACATCTCCTTGGCCGCCATATCCGCGCAGCGGTCCTCGCTTTCGGGCGTGACCGCGCCGAGGTGCGGCATAGCGATGACGTTTTTGGCCTTGAGTATGGTTTGGTTGGGAAAATCCGTAACATAACGGGCTACTATCCCCTCTTCAAGCGCCTCCGTCATAGCCACATCGTCCACCACTTCCGCGCGCGATTCGTTGACGATTCTCACGCCACGGCGCATCTGCGCAAAGGCGGCGGCGTTAAACATATGGTGGGTAGTGTCGGTATAGGGAACGTTTATGCTGATATAATCGCTGTTGCGGAAGATATCCTCGATATTTTCACAGCGTATAACCTCGCGGGAAAGCTGCCACGCCGCATCCACGGACATAAAGGGGTCGTACCCGTAAACCGTCATGCCAAGCTCCAGCGCCATGTTGGCAACGAGCGCACCAGTAGCGCCGAGGCCGACAACGCCCAGGCTCTTGCCCAAAAGCTCGGGGCCTGAGAAAGCGGACTTGCCCTTTTCCACGAGGGTGGGGATCTCCTCGCCGCGGTCGGCAATGGTTTTGACCCAGTCAATCGCGCCCAAGACATCGCGCGAGGCCATAACAAGCGAACACAGCTCCTGCTCCTTGACGGCTTCTGCGTTTGCGCCGGGGCTGTTGAAAACGACTATGCCACGCTCGGCGCAAGCGTCCACGGGGATGTTGTTATAGCCCGCTCCGGCGCGCGCAATGGCAAGAAGCTCGGGGTTAAAATCGTATTCGTGCAAATCCGCCGAGCGGATAAGCATACCGTCAGGCGCGGCTTCATCCGCGCTCACGGCGCAGCCGAGCCTTTCAAGGGTATTGAGCCCCACGGGGGAAATGGCGTTCATGGTTTTTATCTTAAACATTTTGCACCTCAAATTCTTTCATGTACTCGCAAAGCTTAATAACGCCCTCGATAGGCATGGCGTTATATAATGATGCACGCATTCCGCCGGCGAGCTTATGCCCCTTGACATTGACCAAGCCCCGCTCCGCCGCGCCCTTGATAAAGGCCGCATCCAGCTCCGGCGAGGGCGTTTTGAACGTGACATTCATATAGCTTCGCGCTTCCCTTTGCGCATGGGGGATATAAAGGCGGCTGTTATCCAGCACATCGTATATTATCCCGGCGCGCTCCTGCCTGCGCTTTTCCATTTCGCCCACGCCCCCCTGCTCACGCACCCAGTCAAGCACGAGAGAGAGCATATATATGCACCAGCAGGGCGGAGTGTTGAGCATGGAATCCTTATCTATGAGCGTTTTGTAGCTCATAATCTCCGGCGTTACGGGCATTTCACGCCCGGCAAGGCTCTTGTCGATAATCACCACCGTCAGCCCGGCGGGTGCCATGTTCTTTTGCGCCCCGGCATAGATAAGGCCGTAATCGGCGACGTTCACCGGCTTTGAAAGAATGTCGGACGACATATCGCACACCAAGGGCGCAGAGGTTTTGGGCGTATAGTGCCACTCCGTGCCGTAGATGGTGTTGTTGGCACAGTAGTAAAAATATTCGCTGTTTTCGCTTAAACGAAGCTCGGACTGCACGGGAATGCGGTCATGGCCGAAAGGCGCGGTGTCAGCCGCGATATTGACGCGCCCGTACTTTTCCGCCTCGCGCGCAGCCTTGGCAGAGAAATTCCCGGTAACGGCGTAGTCCGCCGCCCCGCTGCAAAGAAGATTCATCGGAATCGCGGCAAATTGCAGCGTTGCCCCGCCTTGCAGGAAGAGGATTTCATGCGTATCGGGAACATTGAGGACGGCTTTCAGAGAAGCCTTGGCGCTGTCGAAGATTTCTTGAAAGGCGGCGCTTCTGTGGCTCATTTCCATGACGGACATACCCGATGCGCCGTAGCTCATAATCTCCGCACCCGCTTTTTCAAGCACGCTCTCCGGCAAAACACCGGGGCCTGCCGAGAAGTTATACACCCGCTCTTTCATATTTACGCCTCCGTGTTTTCAATTTCGCCGCAAAGGATTTCACCCTCGCGTGAGGTGATTTTTACATTGAGGGTTTTCCCGCGAAGCTCTTCACCCTGCGCGCGCACCAGTAAATACGTGTCGCTGTGGCCGGTAAAGCCGCCGTTCGCCGGGGTTTCAAAGAGCACGGGCAGGGTTTTGCCTATACTCTGCTCCAAAAACGCAAGCTTCATTTCGTGCGCAATGTCGCGCGCTTGCTTGGCGCGGCGCTCCTTAACGGCGCGCGGACACTGGCCGTCCATCTTGTCGGCAGGTGTGCCGGGGCGGCGGGAATACGGAAAAACGTGCATATCCGAAAAGGCGCACTTTTGAATAAAGGCCAAGGTCTCGGCATGGTCTTGCTCGGTTTCGCCGGGGAAGCCCGTTATAAGGTCGCAGGTGATGCCGCAGCCGGGGAAATACCTGCGCAAAAGCTCCGTGGCGGCGAAAAAGCGGGCGGTGTCATACTTGCGGTTCATGGCCTTGAGGGTTTTATCGCAGCCGGACTGGAGCGACAGGTGAAAATGACGGCAGAGCTTATCCGTGTCGGCAAGTCTCCTGCAAAAGTCCTCGGTGATAACCGTCGGCTCTAATGACCCCAAGCGTATGCGCATCTCGCCCGACACCTCGGCACACGCCGCTATAACATCGGCAAGCGTGGGCTTGCCCGGCAAATCCACGCCGTAGGACGCGACCTCTATCCCCGTCAGCACAAGCTCGCGAAAGCCCTCTTGGGCAATGCGCGCTGTCTCCCGCACGGCCTCTTCTATAGGCAGGGAGCAAAGCCGCCCGCGCGTATAAGGGATAATGCAATAGGTGCAGAAATTCACGCACCCGTCTTGTATTTTCAGCATTGCGCGTGTGCGCCCGCTGACAGCGCCCGCAGGCAAGCGCTCTATCGCGCGGCGCTTGAAGGGCTCATCTATATTGCGGCAGAGCGGCTCTTCGCTCTCCGCGTCGCGCTCTTTTACGGCGCGCTCCACGGCCTCGACAAGCTTTGTCCTGTCCGCCGCGCCGAAGATGACGCGCGCGCCGAGGCTTTCAGCCTCGTCCGGCTCAAGCTGGCTGTAGCAGCCGCAAACGGCCAACACCGCGCCCGGGTTCTCCTCGTGCAGGCGGCGAATAAGCTGACGGGATTTGCGCCCACTCTCCGCCGTGACGGCGCAGGTGTTGACTATAACCGCGTCCGCCGCCTCGCCCTTTTCGGCGGGCATATGCCCGTGAGCGGTCAAAAGAGTTTCCATGGCCTGCGTTTCATACTGGTTGACCTTACAGCCGAGAGTGGTTATAATATACTTCATCGTGATGCCTCAATTCTTTTCAAGTGAAGAGTGATATTTTTATGGAACATTATTTTGATAACTCAGCCACAACGCGCGTATGCCGCGAGGCCGCCGAGGCCGCAATGCACGCTATGCTGGACGCTTACGGAAACCCCAGCTCCACGCACACCAAGGGGCGGGAAGCCAAGAAGCTTTTGGACTTATCCCGCGCGCAGGTGGCCTCCGCGCTGGGCTGTGCGCCGGGTGAGCTTACCTTCACCTCGTGCGGCTCGGAAAGCGACAACTGGGCCATTCTTTCCGGCGCTGAGAGTATGCGCAGGCGGGGAAAGCACATTATATCTTCCGTTGCGGAGCATGACGCTGTGAGAAAAGCGCTTGATGCGCTCGAAGCACAAGGGTACGAGGTCACGCGCCTTGCGCCGGATAAAACCGGCTCTATACGCACAGAGGATGTTATAAACGCGCTGCGCGAGGATACGGTACTCGTCTCTTTAATGCTCGTAAACAACGAAACGGGCGCGGTTACGGACATTGCCGCCATATCGCGCGCACTGCGCGAGCACGGGTCAAAGGCGCTTTTGCACACGGACGCTGTACAGGCATTTATGAAAATCCCGTTCACGCCGCGCACACTCGGCGCGGACATGATAAGCATAAGCGGACACAAGATACACGCGCCCAAGGGCATCGGCGCACTGTACATAAAATCCGGCTTGCGCCTGAAGCCTTATATCTTAGGCGGCGCGCAGGAGAGCGCCCGCCGCGCGGGTACGGAAGCCATGCCCGCGATAGCCGCGTTCGGCGCGGCGGCGGAAGCGGCGGCAAAGGCAATGCCGGAGAGCGCCGCACGCATGGCCGCGCAAAAGGCGGAGATAATTGCGCGCCTATCCGAGACTATGCCGGAACTTACTTATCTTGATACGCCCGCCCCGCATATACTCAGCATTTCTCTGCCCGGCTGGCGAAGCGAGGTTTTGATGAACGCGCTGGAAGCGGAAGAGGTCTACGTTTCCAAAAGCTCCGCTTGCAAAAAGGGCGCTCGCAGCCACGTTCTTGAGGCTATCGGTATGCCCGCGCGCACGATAGACGGCGCGTTGCGCATAGGTCTGTCCCGCTTTACAAGCGAAGAGGATATAACGGCGCTGTGTACAGCGCTCACCAAAGCGCACGACACGCTCGCCCACCGCTAAAGCGGATTGCGGCTTTTACTCCTCGTCCTCGCTCGCGGCCTTTTCTTTCATCACCGGCTCATAGGTGACGGGGTCGATATAATCAACGCCTATATAATCTGCGGTCTCCCACGGGAGATCGCTTTTTTTAAGCTTTTTGTCGATGAGCGTATTAATGGCGGTGTAAATCACCACGAACACCGGCACGCCCAGCAGCATCCCCCAGAAGCCGAACAGCCCGCCGCCGAGAATAATGGCGAACATGACCCAAAAGCCGTTTATGCCGATTGAGCTGCCGAGGATTTTCGGGCCGATAAGATTGCCGTCAAGCTGTTGCAAAATGATAATGAAAACAACGAAAATAAGGCATTTCAAGGGGTCTACGAGCAAGATTATAAGCGCGCTCGGCACAGCGCCGATAAACGGGCCGAAAAACGGGATAATATTCGTAACACCCACGATAACGCTCACCAAGAGTGAGTACGGCATATCCAAAAGCGCGCACCCGATGTAGCAGATAAGCCCGATTATGGCCGAATCCAAAAGCTTGCCGTTTATAAAGCCGGAAAAGGTTTTGTCCGTAAAGGCAAGCGCGCGGCGGATTCTCTGCGCGGTTTCCACGGAAAAGAGGCTATAGAGCCAGCGCATGGAGTTTGCGGAAAACACCTCGTGGTTTGCAAGGATGTAAACAGACACGATTATGCCGATGATGAGGTTATACACCGCCATAACGAAGTAATATACCCCCGTTGTCACGTTTGCAAGCAGGCTCCCAAGCTCCGGCAGCACCTCGGATTGAAGCCAAGTCATGAGACTGTCGTTAACAGAGCCCAAGGCACTCAGCGCGTACTCTTCAAGCTCCGGATAGTCGCTCAAAAGGCGCTCAACAGCGCGCATGGCGTTATTTATATATGTGTTGCTGTTTTTAACCATGGTCTCTATGCTTTGATAGAGCTGGGGAATGATGAGATACACCAAGGCCGCTAAAATGATGAGCAGCAAAATCTCCGTTATGAGCACGCTCAGCGCGCGGGCAAGCTTTCTCCCGTCAGTTTTGACGTTGTTTTTATAAAGCCTCGCGCAAAGCGGCGCGAACACACTCCTTTCCAGCGCCGACATACACGGCAGCATGAGGTAGGTTATCACAAGCCCCCACAAAAACGGGCTCAGTATATTCAAAAGCGTTTTCAAGCCCTGCCCCACAAGGGAAATGTAGTTGAGCGCCATGTAAAACACTATAGCACACGCGATAACGCAAAACGCCGTTATGCCCCAGTACAAATACTTTTTGTCCCACCTGAAAGAACGCTTCATGCCGTTTCTCCTTTCGCGCGTTGTTATTACAATATGTGCGTTTATCGTGTTAATTTCATATACGGCTATTTTACTATTCGCCGCCGTGACAGTCAACAAACAATTTCGCCGAGAAGATATTAAAAGAGTTATCTTCTCAATTACCCCCATGCATTGCCCGCCGCATTTACAGCTTGTAAACCTATTGCATTTTCTCCGTAATAATAAGAAACAAAAAATAATATGCGTTATGTCAACCAAACACACGGATTTTATGCCGATATATTCACAATACGCTGTTGAAAACCCTGTTGAAAATGTTGAAAACCTATTGAAATGCCGCAATTAAGCTTTTACGGATTATTCATATATTCATTTGCTTATGTCGAAATCGGTATGATTTTGTAAACCTACTCATGTTGTAACCTTTTGACGCATAAATTCAAACAAGTATCATTCTAAAACGAGGTATGGGCAAGTGAAACGATTTGTAATAATGTTTGCGGCGATGTGCGTTTTCTTCGCCGCCGTGCCGGGCACGGCCTATGCCGCCGGGCTTTCCTCCGGCGCTGTGCCGAGCGTGGGTGCGCCGGAGGCGGTGCTTATGGAAAGCAGGACGGGGGAAATAATCTACGAAAAGAACGCGCACACGCGCCGCGCCCCGGCAAGCGTGACCAAGGTGATGACACTGCTTTTGATTGCAGAGGATATTACAACAGGGCGCATCGCGCTCACGGACACGGTCACGGCGAGCGCGCGGGCGGCAAGCTTCGGCGGGAGCTGCGTGTATCTTGCCGAGGGGGAGCAAATGAGCGTGGCGGAAATGCTAAAATGCATCGCGGTAGTGTCCGCCAACGACTGCGCCGTGGCAATGGCCGAGCACATAAGCGGGAGCGAGGAAGCGTTTGTACAGCGCATGAACGAGCGCGCCGAGGCGCTCGGTCTGCGGGAGACGCATTTTAATAACTGCACGGGGCTTTTTGACGATGATAACCACTACGCCAGCGCCTACGATGTGGCTGTAATGAGCCGGGAGCTTTTAAAGCACGAATTTATAAAGGACTACACCACCATATGGATGGACACTATACGCAGTGGCGACTTCGGCCTGAGCAACACAAACCGCCTGGTGTATTCCTACTCCGGGTGCACGGGGCTTAAAACCGGGTACACGGAGCAAGCCAAATACTGCCTTTCCGCCACGGCAAAAAGAGACGGGGTGGAGTACATCGCGGTGGTGATGGGCGCGGAGAGCGCGGATAAGCGCAACGCGGACGCAGCGGCCATGCTGGATTTCGCCTTTGCTAACTATACGCTCCTCTCGCTTCGCGGTGATGTGGCCTTGCCGGAGGTGCGCGTGGAGCTGGGGCGGCGGGAGTTCGTGCCGGCGGTGTTCGGCGGGGCGGAATACGCCCTCACCGAGAAAAGCGGCGGCAAGGCCGAATACGCCTTGGATATGCTCGCTTCCGTTCCTGCGCCCGTAAAGCGCGGGGATAGGCTCGGCACGCTGACGGTGAAAAACGAGGAAAAGGTGATAGCGTCCGTGCCGATACTCGCGGGAGCGGACGCGGATAGGCTCGGCTACCTCGGAATGTTCACGCTCATCGGCGGGCGTATGCTCGGGCTGTAGAGCGCGAAAGCGCCTTCAGGCAGCGCACGGATATAAATTCGTCATTTTGCACACCCGTTTTGCCGCAATTGCCTGTTGAAATAAGCGGAAAATCGTATATAATAGGCCATGTGTAGAAATTTAAACAATCTCTTGAAGATAAAAGGAGAAAGCAACATGGTTAAAGTCGATTTATCCGGCGCGGCCGGGTTTTTGGGCAACGGCCCGGATTATGAAGCCGCAGAAAAGGCATATGAAACGCTTCTCAACAAGTCCGGCCCCGGGAGCGAGTTCACCGGGTGGCTGGATCTGCCCCGGCGCATAAAGGATTATGAGCTTAACAAAATTATCGCCACTGCCGAGAAGATTCGCTCCCGCTCGAAGGCGCTTGTGGTTATCGGCATAGGCGGCTCTTACCTCGGCGCGCGCGGCGCGATTGAGCTTCTCAAGCCCATTCCCGGCAAGGATGACCCGCGCATTTTCTTCGTCGGCAACGGCATTTCCGCCGATGCGCTTTGCCACACCATTGAGCTTTTGGGCGACGCGGATTTTGACGTGAACGTGATTTCCAAGTCCGGCACGACGCTTGAACCGGCTATCGCATTCCGCATTTTCCGCGAGCTTTTGCAAGCCAAGTACGGCGACAAGGCAAACGAGCATATTTTTGAAACCACCGACGCACACAAGGGCGTTTTGAAAGAGCTGGGCGATGAGTTCGGCTGGGAAACCTTTGTTGTTCCCGACGATGTCGGCGGGCGCTACAGCGTGCTTTCCGCCGTGGGTCTTTTGCCGATGGCCGTAGCCGGGATAGACGTGCGCAAGATTATCGACACGGCAATTTGCGAGTTTTCAAAGCTCGATGACCGCGGCATAGATAACCCCGCATGGCAGTACGCCGCCGCGCGCCAGCGCCTTTACAAGAACGGGCACAACATCGAAGTGTTCGCCTGCTATGAGCCGAGCTTCCGTTTCATGGCCGAGTGGTGGAAACAGCTTTTCGGCGAGAGCGAGGGCAAAAACGGCATAGGCATCTTCCCCGCTTCCGTGGAATACACCGCCGACCTGCACTCTATGGGGCAGTACATTCAGGATGGCCCCCGCGCCATGATGGAAACCGTTGTGCGCTTCAAGCGTTCTCATAATTCCTACACCGTCCCCTTTGAAGAAGCAGACGCGGACGGGCTTAACTACCTCGCCGGGCGCGACCTGACCGATATCAGCGCAACCGTGGCCGAGGCCGTAAAGGAAGCGCATATCTCCGGCGGCGTGCCGAACATTCTTATAGAAGTGGATAAGCGCGATGAAGAGGGCTTTGCCTCGCTCGTGTGCTTCTTTGAAATGGCTTGCGCAATCTCCGGCTATATGTCCGGGGTGAACCCCTTTAACCAGCCCGGTGTGGAAGCATACAAGAAGAATATGTTCCGTATGCTCGGCAAGCCCGGCTGCTGCTGAGGTTTTAGGATAATATAATAGTAACCCCCGGGGGCTGTTCTAAAGACAGTCTCCGGGGGTTTTCGCCACGACAGATGTCACCACCTGCCGATTGTCGCCATCCCATGCTATGACGCA
>CAZGFK010000048.1:0-11661 GCA_964524815.1 uncultured Oscillospiraceae bacterium | reverse complement strand
ATATGCTTACCGGGATTATCCACGGGTTCACAACGCTTCAACTAAGATATGCGTTTTCAAATCCTGATAAAGTACGAAATGATTTAAGCAATGCTTTAGATACTTTGTTAAGTGGCGTTCAATTAAAATATGGCAAGTAAACAGATAAATAACTCATAGTGGCAGAAGTCTAAAAACTTTTGAATAAGCATAAAAGAAGCGTTGTAGCCCTTACGGGATTGCTGCGAATATCGTTAGAATTAAAAGGAATGAGTCCGGTGCAGTACCGAACTCATTCACAAGCAAGTTAATATTATATTTTATCTAAACTTTGGGGTTCACTTCAAAAATCGGCTCTTTCCGTTTTTCTTTATTACTATTTTCTCACTCTTCGTCCGTTACGCGGGTAAAGGCGCAAGCGTTAAGGGTGGAGAATGCAAGGATGTCTATAAGCTCGTGCGTTTCTTCGTCATAGACAATCAAAGTAAGGTCATTGCCGCCGAACCAAGTGAGCTTTTTATTGCCGTATACAACGTCCTGATACTCAAAATTCACGGTAAGCTCCTGATCGTCCATGGTGAACACCATGCTCTCGCCGCTGACTGTAGCGACAGCCGAAGAAGCAGACGAGGTATCTATAATCAGTTCGGCGTTATTGCCGCTCTCGGCAAGCATATCCGCATGAACGCCGACAGCTTCAAGCTTCGCGATAAGCGCTTGATACTCCTCGCTTTGCTCCCACGGGCTATTTTTTATCACGAGCAACGCGCGGCCGTTTTGGGCAAGCTCCGCTATATACTCATCGGTATCGGCTATCATATTAAGATACTCATTATTGACCCGGTGGGAATTCATCTCCCAGCTTTGATAGGCCGCATCGCCGCGCCTGTCGGGGATATTGAGGTTATCCGTAAGGTACTCCCCTATCCAGTGCGACACTTTACGCGCGCCGGTGGCGTTCAAATGGCGGTCAAGCGACCAGTCGGTGTCGGTTATGGAAAGCTCGGCATCCATGAGGTTCATGTTAATAAACTCCAAGCCGTATTCCTCGGCAAGCTCGGCCACGGTATTAAGACAGGGCTGGGTTGCGGTGCAGTCAAGGGACGGGGTTTTCAAGAGGAGAAGCGGTATATCCTCTTCGCGCGCAAGCTCGATTATCTTTTCTAAGTATTCAAGCTCCTTTTCCATTATAGGCGCGCACTCGTCTATGCCCTCGGCATATTCCTTTTCATAATGCCCCACGCCGTAGCGAAGTGTACTCCCCTTGAAGTTTTCAAGCCCGTCAGACCACGGGAAATGCTGAAAATCTTCCTCGGTCAGCTCGTTAAAGCGCCCGTGATAAAGCGGGAAGCCGAGCAAGAGATTAAGCTGCCTATCCTCGGGCGCAGATGCCTTGACGGCTTCCAGCTTATTCACCGAAAGGCGCATACCGGCGGTATTCTTAATCGCCGTTTGCTCCTCGGAATACTCATAATCGCTCGTTGAGGCCATAACCTCAAGCACGATGAGCTTCGGGCGCTGATATTTCAAAGCCTCGACGATATAATGATATGAATTCCAAAGCGGTTGAACGCCGCCCCAAAGGTTATAGCTTGCGATGCCGTAATCATCATAAAGGGTGGCCGTGTCGATATTAATGCCGGAATGGCTGTTGCCGACAAAGAGGACATCCACCGTCCCCTCGGGCTGGGCGTAAAAATTCTGCATGGTCAAAATGCCGTCCGTGCGTTTCATAATAAGCACGCGGTTTGCATACCACAGCCCGCCGAGGGCAAGCGCCGCGACAAGCACGAGCGCGATTATTCTTTTAACATACTTTTTCATGGCAGCCCCCTTAGAATCCCGCGTAGACAAACGCGTTTGCGGAATACTGCGCGCCGTAAACGCCGAACACGATGAGCGCAAAGAACATCAGCAAAGCAAGCGCACAGCGGAATACCGGATTTTGCTTTAGGATAAACTTCACGCTGTAGCCGTGCTCACGAAGCGCCGAGACCGCAAGGACGACAGCGCCGCCCGTGAGGGCAATTGCCCAGTCGGTGCTCGTCATGCCCATGGTGAAAAGCGTACCGTCCACAAGCGTCCACGGGTTCCACTCGGAGAACATACGGATAAAGTAAACCGCCGTGGCTTTCAGCCCGCCTATACTGAACGGCACAACATTAATCGCCATAAGCGTGAGCACAATAAAGCGCTGCACGGATTTATAGCCGAAGGTGGTGCGGTCAATATGCAAAGCTTCACAAGCCTTTTTGCGCCAAGGAAGCGTGAGCTGGCCTATAGCGGTATACATCGCCGCGAGAAAGCCCCAAAACGCAAACGTCCACGATGCGCCGTGCCACAAGCCGCTGGTGATAAACACGACAAAGGTATTGAACATTTTGCGGGCATTACCCTTGCGGCTGCCGCCGAGGGGAAAATAGATATAATCCGTAAACCAGCTTGTCATGGAGATATGCCAACGCCGCCACATACCGGCAACAGAGGTTGCAAACCACGGCTGGCGGAAGTTATCGGGAATATCAAAGCCGAAGAGCGAGGCCACGCTTATCGCCATATAGCTATATCCGGCAAAGTCCACGTAAAGCTGGAGCATGGATGTAATCATGTGAACAAACATGACAATGCCGCCGTAATTATAGTAGCTTGAAAACACGTGCGTGACAAAGCCGGCAAGACGGTCGGAAAGGATGAGCTTTAACATCGCGCCCCAAAGGAAAGTGAAGATAAACGCTTCAAAGCGCTCCCACGTGACCTCACGCTTTGCGCGAAGCTGGGGAAGAAAGCTCGCCGCGCGGAGAATAGGGCCGGAAACCACCGTGGGGAAAAATGCGACAAACAAGCTATATGTAACGATATTGCGCTCAGGCTCAGCTTTCCCGCTCTTGAGGTCAAGCAGATACGTTGAGCTTTGGAACGTGTAAAACGCCAAGCCCACGGGCAAAAGAATCTTCGGCATGGCTATGCTCAGGCCGAACAAGCCCAGCACGGAATTGAGATTTCCGATAAGAAAACCCGTATATTTGAACACAATAAGGATGAGGATATTCAAGATAAAGGCAACAGTATAAATGCGATCTGCCTTTTTTGCGTTTTTTTGCTTTGCGCCGATAAAGCCGCCGAGATATGTGACGGCAATGCTCAAAGCGAGGATAAGGAGATATTTCACGTCATAGCTTGCATAGAAAATAACGCTTGCTATGAGCAGGACAATATTCTGCCCGCGTGCAGTTTTACCGAAGAGGACATAGCACAAAAAGCACAGCGGCAAAAGAAGCGCCCAAAACTGTATGCTTACAAAACTCATTTCTTCTCTTCACCGTCTCCTTACAGCAACGTAACGCCCGCCTTTTCACAGGCGCGGATAGTTTCGTCATCCCATATGGAAGCCTGCACCTCACCTATGTGCGCTTTGCCGAGCAGCAGCATGGAAAGACGCGACTGACCTATACCGCCGCCTATCGTGAGCGGCAGCTCGCCGTTAAGAAGTGCCTTATGATAAGGAAGCTCGCGGCGCTCATCATGGTCGGAGAGGGTGAGCTGTTTATCCAAGGATTCCGGGTCAACGCGAACACCCATAGAGGAAATCTCCATAGCTATGCCGAGCGGCTCATACCAAAAGAGTATATCGCCGTTGAGCGCCCAATCGTCATAGTCGGGGGCGCGGCCGTCATGCGGCTTGCCGGAGGCAAGGGGCGCGCCGATGCCCATGATGAAAACGGTTTTATGCTCGCGCGCGTAGGCGTTTTCACGCTGCTTGGGGGTTAAATCGGGGTACATATCCTCAAGCTGCTGCGCCGTGACGAAGGACACGCGCCGCTCAAGCTTGCCCAATTCGCGAAGCTGGGGATAAATAGCTTGCATGGTGTCCTGCGTGTCGCAGATAGCGGAGACTATATCCATAACGGTGCTTTTGAGATAGTCAACGGTTCTGTTCTCCTGCAAAATCACCTTTTCCCAGTCCCACTGATCGACATACACCGAGTGGAGATTATCCAAAACGTCCTCATCGCGGCGGATAGCGTCCATATCCGTGCAAAGGCCGCGCCCGGGGTAAAAGCCGTAGCGCTTGAGCGCCATACGCTTCCACTTGGCAAGCGAATGCACAACCTGCGCGGTTTTGTCGGAGCGGAGAATGTCAAAGGACACGGGACGCTCAACGCCGTTGAGGTCATCGTTTAAGCCCGTGCCGGTTTCGACGAAAAGAGGCGCGGATACGCGGTAAAGATTCAGCACGGCACAAAGCTTATCTTCAAAAAGCCTTTTCAAAAGGCCGATTGCTTTCTGCGTGTCATACACACTCAAAATGCTTTTATAGCCGGTCGGTATAACAGAGTTCATTTTTTCTCCTCCATTTCTTTTTCTTCGCTCACCATATCAATGATTTTCTGATAGATTTTCTCCGCATCGCGGCGGAAGTTGGTTTCTATTATCTTGGCTTGATGCTCGCTTGCAATGAGCAGGCGCATATCAACAATTTCGCCCGCACCGTCGGACATGGCAAGATGCACGGTAAGGCCGCTGTCCGTCATAAAATGCTCCGTGACGATCATCGCGTCGCGGCGAAGCTTATCGGCAAGGGGGGCGAGCATACGCTCGGCCTTCATGCGCACGGAGTACGGCAGACTGCTTTCAACCGTTTCGGCGTTGCGCGCGCCCTTTTCCGTGATACGATAGCCGCCGTCAACCTCGTCAATGTGCGCAGTGTCAACCAAATCCGCAAGGCACTCGGCAAAGTAAAAATACACAACGCCCTCATCGCACTGCACAAGATCCCAAAGCGTGTCATGGTCAATAACACCGGGTAGGCGGCGGAGAATGAACAGAATGAGTATTTTTATATCCAGCTTTTCATGTATAAAACCGAATTTCTGCATAGCGTTTCCCCTTTCGGCAGATTTCTAAAAATATATTGTATTATAATCTTCCCGCATTTTCAAGAGCAAATTATCATATCCGCGCATACACTGGTAATGAAGCAGGAGCGAATTATCCCAAGCGCCCCCGGCGGCGAATGCTTCCCGCTTTCAAATACGGACAACAGGAGGTATATCTATGGCCGACAGAGTTGTGCCCGGCCCTGTTGAGGGCTCGGCAAGCATCCGGGAAGCCGTATGCATCAATACCAAGAAAATCTTTGATAGCTGCCGCGATAAAGACTGCGTAGATGATTTGAGGGTGTACCCCACACTCACTTCGCAGTCCTACATAGAAAACGCTTTGAGCATACGCCCAAGGTCTGCGGAGCTTTTGTACGCCGATGTGAGCGTTGAGCCTATCGGGTATAACCGAGGGTACTACACCGTGGATTGCACGTACTTTTACCGCGTCACGTGCGAAACATTCCCCGCCGGGCAATTATGCAGCGGGCTTGCGATTTTCGATAAGCGCGTTATGCTTTTCGGCAGCGAGGGCAGCGTGAAAGCCTTCTCCTCCGCCGCACCTCTGCCCGCAACTGGCATTGTGGATCTGCCGCGCGCTGTGCTGAACGCGGTTGACCCGATTTGCCTGCACTGCAAGCTCGTGGATTCCGAGTGCTTCATCCCCACCGAAATTGAGCAACGCCGCATACCGGAGTTTATAACATCCGCATTTTCCGAGGCGCTTGTTTTGACCGACACGGCGCGCCGCTGGTTTGTGACAATCGGGCAATTCAGCATAATCCGCTTGGAGCGCGACACGCAGCTTCTTATCCCGGCATATGATTACTGTATGCCCGACAAGGAATGCCCCGGCGTGAGCACGGACGAAGACCCTTGTATGCTTTTCTCACGCATTCGCTTCCCGGTAGAGGAGTTTTTCCCTCCCGACAGCGTTTGCGAATGCTCGGACTACCGCACGATGGCAAGCAAGAGCGGGAAGTAGCTCTCGCTCACGAAAGCTCAAACCCAAAGCAGCCGTATGCCGCCCGCAAGGGAACATACGGCTGCTGAAAAATCTGATGTTGAAAGGCAGTTAATATTGCGTTTTGGCGGAATATAGATTAAAATCAAGTTATAATAAAACATCAACAAAACACAAAGGAGAAATTGACAATGCTGACACGGTGGGGAAAAGAGCCGAATAAGGACAATGTTCTGCCGGAATATCCGAGGCCGCAGATGGTGCGCAGAAGCTACATTAACCTCAACGGTCGCTGGGAATACGCCATAACAAATACAGACAGTGCGCCCGGCGAATATGAGGGTGAGATAATTGTGCCGTTTTCGCCGGAAGCGCCGCTGTCGGGCGTTGAGCGGGCAGTGCTGCCGGATGAAACGCTGTGGTACAGGCGGAAAATCGCGGAGCGTACAAAGGAAAATGCACGGCTGATACTGCACTTCGGCGCGGTGGATCAGGAAGCGGCGGTTTACATAAATCAGCGCTTAGTATGCGAACATTTGGGCGGTTACACGGCTTTTGAGGTTGACATAACTGAATATCTCCTTGCCGATGCCGACAGCGAGCTTATAGTGCGCGTGCATGACGGCACGGACGCGAACGCTTACACCCGCGGCAAACAGCGCACCAAGCGCGGCGGCATATGGTACACCCCGCAGAGCGGCATATGGCAAAGTGTGTGGGCGGAATGGGTGCCGAGAGAGCACATAAAGGCGTTGCGCATAACTCCTTTTGCCGAGGAAAAGCGCGTGGAAATCGAAGTGCAAAGCGAGACACAGGGCAAGTGCGCGGTGATATATGACGGCGAAGAATACGAGGGCGAGACAAACGCGGCGATAAGCATAAACGCCGAAAACGCCGAACTATGGTCGCCGGAGAATCCGAAGCTATACTTTTTCACGGTGAAATACGGCGAGGACGAGGTGGAAAGCTACTTCGCGCTGCGCTCTGTCGGCGTGGGTAAGGACAGCGCGGGGAGACCGTGCCTTACGCTAAACGGCAAGCCGTATTTTCATTCCGGGGTGCTTGATCAGGGCTACTGGCCGGACGGGCTTTATACCGCGCCGAGTGACGAGGCCATGATATATGACATTGAGCTGATGAAGTCAATGGGCTTTAATATGCTGAGAAAGCATATTAAAATAGAGCCTATGCGCTGGTACTACCATTGCGACAGGCTCGGTATGCTTGTGTGGCAGGACATGATAAACGGCGGCGGGGCGTACAACGTATTTACAATAACCGCACCGCTTTTCACGAAGCGGCATAAAAGCGACAGCGATTATAAGCGCTTTGCGCGCGAGGATGCAGCCGGGCGCGAGCAATACTACAGCGAGCTTGCCGCCATGATAACGCAGCTTTACTCCTGCCCGTGCATCGCGATGTGGGTGCCGTTTAACGAGGGCTGGGGGCAGTTTGATGCCGCCGAGGCCGTGCAGCGTATACGCGCAATGGACAGCACGCGCACAATTGACCACGCAAGCGGCTGGCACGACCAAGGGATAAGCGATGTAAAGAGCCTACACGTTTATTTTTACCCGTATCGCTTTGAAAAGGACAGGCACGGGCGCGCGGTGGTGCTGTCCGAGTTCGGCGGGTACAAGCTGAGTGTCGCAGGACACACTTGGAACAAGGCAGAGTTCGGCTATCGCGGATTCAAGACGAGCGAGGCACTTTTTGAAGCATACAAGAAGCTGTTTGAGCGCGAGATATTCCCCGCGCGCGAACAGGGGCTTGCCGCGAGCGTGTACACGCAGTTGAGCGATGTTGAGGACGAAGTAAACGGCTTTGTGACCTATGACCGTGAAATCGTGAAATTTGACGTTGAAAAGCTGAAGGAAATCAACAAAAAGCTGATTGAAATGTGACGAAAAGGGCGTACCGCGCGGTACGCCCTTTTAATCGGATGTTTTTCGTTTTTATCTTTCCGGTAGGTGAGCTTGGGGAGGATTTCGCTCATGTACGCCCTCACCTGCTCCGGCGGGAAAGCTTCGTTAGACATATGCTCGGCGCAATAGTCAATGAGCGTTTCCATGCTGGTGTAGGTATACTGCCCGTCCGTATAGCACCATTTGCAATAGCCCTCATTTATAACACCACCTTGGGGCAATTATATAACGCGGTGTTGCTTTTCAGCCCTCTCAGGCGCTTCGCTCCAGCTCTCCCAATGAGAGCCAAGAAAGAGAACGGCAATATGCCGCGTGGAGAAAGGGCTATCACCCAAAGCGGCGGGCGTAGCCGCAACGGCGGCAAAGAGGCTCGGCGGCGGTGTGGGCGGAAAAGCCGTTATAGATTCTCTGAGCGCGCTCGGACGACAAAATATCATCCACGGAGCTTTCAAAGAGATTGCCGAGGGACAAACGACCGTTACCGTCAAGGCAGCACGGAACAGCTGTACCGTCAACGAGCACGCCGAGCTGATCGCGCAGGGCATAGCAAAACACGCGCTCTCCCCCGTCCGGCGCATCGGGCGCAGGCCAATCAAACTTTTCGCCGGGTTCAAGATACACGCGTTCGGCCAAGGCGCGGCTGCGGCGGCTGACGCGCCACGGGGGCGGGAAATGCGCGGCGAGCGCGGTTTCAATGTCCGCATTCAAAGCATCAAGCCCGTTTTTGTTCCACAGGCGCAGCACGCACAGCTTGCCCTCAGCGCTCGCGGCGGCGGCAAAATCAGCACATTGGTTTACATAATCAATCAGCTTTCCGCCCTCGTTCGCTTCAAAGGATTGAAGCGAGATATTGACCTTGTGCACACAGTCGGCAGATAAAAGCGCATCACCGCGCGAGGGCAGGAGCGTGCCGTTCGTGGTGATAATGACGCGAAAGCCGAGCGCGCCTGCGATATCCAAAAGCGTAGGAAGCTCGGGGTGCATAAGCGGCTCGCCCATGAGGTGAAAGTATAAATAATCCGTATACGGTCTAAGGCGCGCGGCCAAAAGCGAAAACTCATCTTTTGACATGAAGCGCGGCGGGCGCGCCGTACCGGGGCAAAAGGCGCAATTGAGGTTACATACATTCGTGATTTCCAAATATACTTTTTTGAAGCGCATCACATTCTCCAAAGCAGCAAGATATTTTAAACGGCTCGGACAAAGCCTCGTCCGAGCCGTTTTACTATGCCGTCAGAACATTCCGGGGAAGCCGGGCAAACCGCCGTTAAGCTTTGCCATGGACTGACTGGTTTTATCATCGGCGAGCTTGAGCGCGCCGTTGACAGCGGCAAGCACCATATCCTGAAGCATTTCGACATCTTCGGGATCAACCACTTCGGGGTCTATCTCGATAGACTGAAATTCGCGCGTGCCGACTATCGTGGCTTTGACCGCGCCGCCGCCGGAAGTAAACTCAAACTTGGTAGCTTCAAGCTCCTGCTGCATTTTCATAAATTCCTGCTGCATTTTCTGAGCCTGCTTCATCATGTTCATCTGACCGCCGCCGGGATAGCCGCGGAATCCGCCTTTTGCCATAATAATATCCTCCAAATAATTATTTTTATATAAAGTGTACTTCTTTAAACTGCTTCAGCTCTTCCACGCTGCGCGCTCCGCCGGGCTTATCGGAAAGCTCTGAGAGCGTGACGCGGATATCGCGAGCACAGACGCGCCCAGCCGCTTGGGCAAAGCGCTGTAAAACCTCGGGGCGATTAAAGCGCCCATAAACGAAGCCCGGAACACACTCGATTTTCAAGATATTGCCCTCTAGTGTGCCGCGAAGCTTGGCCGGGTCTGAAATCGTATAGCGCAGATCCGGCGGGAGCTGAGAAGAAACCTCGGCGCAGATGGCTTGCCATGTCGGTTCGCTCTCCCCCGCTGTTACGGGAGCTGCGGGCGCGGCAGCCGGGGCAGGTGCAACATAGGCCGCCGGGGCGGCTTCCCGCTTCGGGGCGGGTGGCGTAAAGCGCTCGTAAGAATTTCGCGGCGGTGGGGGTTCTTCATCCCACGGCGGGGGCGGTTCTTCATCCCAAGGGGGCGGGGGCGCTTCGTCCTCATATGTGGTGGGAGCGGATAAAGGAGCTTTCTTCTCCGGCTGCGCCGCGGGGGTGGGCGCTGTATGCGCCGTCGGAGCGGCAGACGCGCTCGCCACACTTTGCACAACGGCAGAGGCGGCAACGCCGCCCGCTTCAAGGCGGGAAACGCGCGCGCGCAGGGCATTGATATCCTCACCCAAGAGGTTATCGCAAAGGGAAATCAAGCAAAGCTCAACCACCGTTTTGGGGTTTTTCGCTTCGCGAAGCTGCATGGAATAGCGCTGAACGGTTTCCATGGCGCAAATAAGCTCCTCGCGGGTCAGCTTCGCGGCGAAATCGGCCAGTAAGGCCGGCTCATACCCGCCGGAGATAAGCCCCGAACCGCTGTCAGGCGCGACAGAATGAATGAGCACATCGCGCAAAAGGCCACTGAGTTCTTTCAAAAACGAAGAGGGGTCTTTCCCATCCATCCAAAGGGCATTAAACTCGGCAAGGGCAGAGGCCGCGTCATGGTTCAAAACAGAGAACAGCATATCCTTTATGCGGCGATTTCCTGCCAAGCCCATGGCGGAATACACGGCCTCGGCATCTATTTTCTCCTGCGCGGAGCACTGATCCAAAAGGCTGAGCGCATCACGCACGCCGCCCTCGGCCATGCGCGCGATAATCTCGGCGGCATCGGGCGTGAGCTGAAACTGCTCGCGCGAGGCGACAAATTCAAGATACTTTGCAAGCTCGGGCGCATCAATGCGGCGGAAGCTGTGCCGCTGGCAACGGGACAAAATAGTCGCGGGGACTTTTTGAAGCTCAGTCGTGGCGAGGATAAACATGAGATGCTCAGGCGGCTCTTCAAGAATCTTTAAGAGCGCGTTGAACGCCGAGGCAGAGAGCATATGCACTTCGTCAATGATATAAACGCGCTTTTTCACGCTCGCGGGAGAGAACACCGCCTCTTCGCGCAGGGCGCGGACATTGTCAACGCCGTTATTTGAAGCCGCGTCAAGCTCCACCACGTCCATGACAGAGCCGTCCAAAATCCCCTTGCAGGACGGACACTCGCCGCAGGGGTTGCCGTTGACAGGGTGCTCGCAGTTGACGGCGCGCGCCAAGATACGCGCACAGGTGGTTTTCCCCGTGCCGCGAGTACCGATGAAGATATACGCATGAGAAAGCCGCCCGGACTTGACTTGGTTTTTCAAAGTCTCGGTAACGTGTTTTTGGCCGACAACTTCATCAAAAGTCTGCGGCCGCCACTTTCTGTAGAGCGCCTGATACAAGCTGACACCCTCTTTCGGCATAGTATACATGGCTCTTGACAAGACTGCACACCCTACTTCGGATAATGCGCTATGCCCGTTACGCCGGCAGCCGGCTCGAACCCGGCTGCCTCGCGGCACACGGAAAGCACCGCTTAATGCTGCTCGGTTCCCCGCCTGACATGGTTCACGGGTTTCCGTTGCGCAAGACCGGGTCGTCATCACTGCTTACCGGGGTCAGACGACACAGCGCACACCCTCGGTCGGGAATTCGTCCCTGCTGTAGCGGATTGCAGGTCACAGGGCACCGCTGGCTCCCCGACTAGTGCAGCCTTGTCAAAAGCCACGCGACTATTCTACTACAAGTTTTGAAATTTATCAACTTTTTTCTTTACAAATAAAAAATTTGTGTTATAATGGTCAAGCTGTGAGTTGCGAGACGCCACGGCGAGGCAATATGGGCCCGTAGCTCAGCTGGGAGAGCGCACGGTTCGCATCCGTGAGGTTCGAGGGTTCGATCCCCTTCGGGTCCACCATTAGAGTATAATCCGAACACACCATTCTTCATAGGAATCCTGT
>CAZGFK010000047.1:0-11664 GCA_964524815.1 uncultured Oscillospiraceae bacterium | reverse complement strand
CGCGCCAGCCAGGGAGGTGTCTTGCCAAGTCCGGGGCGAGCGCGGCGGCAAGGCCGGGAGCGGCGCTCACGCACAGAAGCGTTGACCCGGCGCCGGAAATGCACATGGCTTCCGCGCCGCATTTATAGGCAAGGCCGCGCGCGGTATCAAACCCCGTGATGAGCGGGACGCGGTACGGCTCGTGGAGCTTATCGGCCATGGTCGCGCGCAAAAGCGCGACATCCCCGCTGCCGAGGGCGCTGAGCAAGAGCGCCGCGCGCGAAACATTGAACACCGCGTCCGCACGAGGGACGGAGTGCGGCAAGGCCTTGCGCGAAAGCTCGGTGGAAAGCTCAAAGGAGGGAATGAGCGCGGTGAAATAAAGCTTGTCGCTCAGAGGATAGCGCACGGAAAGAGGAATGCCGGCTTCTACGGCGCTCGCCGTGAGTCCGCCGAAAAGAGCGGGGGCGACATTGTCCGGATGCCCTTCAAGCGCTGTGGCAACGGAAAGAAGCTCCGCTTGCGTCATATTCAAATCATGAAGCGCGTTTGCCGCCAGCACACCTGCCACGAGCAGCGCCGAGGAAGAGCCGAGACCGCGTGAAATGGGAATATCGCAATTTAAAAAGCGGATTTTCAGCGGCTGCGGCTTTATTTTATAGCGCTCCAGCGCGGCGCAATAGGCTTTATACGCGAGATTATCCTCACCGCGAAAGCGCTTGTCGCACCCCGTTATCTTTAAGCCGCTGTTGCCGGTGGTGAATTCAAGCTCGTTATAAAGCTGCCACGCGATGCCGAAGCAGTCAAACCCCGGCCCTAAGTTGGCAGAGCTTGCGGGAACACGAATTATCATGGCTTTTCAAATCCTCCGTTACGCAGTATTTCAATCACATAGTCGGTTATGCCGTTTTTGTCGATAACGTCCGTGTGCAGCACGGGCATATTCGCAAGGGCGGCCAAATTTTTCGGGATAGGCAGGGAAGTTATATCTTGCAAGGTGCGCAAAAGCGCAAATTCATCGCCGCGCGGCGCGTCGGGCGCTATGGCGGAGAGCACGGCGGCGGGGAACTTATACGGGCTTGCCGTGGAGAGCACAACACACTTATTGCCGCCGTAATCCGCGCCTCGGCGGTAATCCTCCGCCACGCTCACGGCGACGGCGGTGTGCGGGTCGCAAAGATACTTTTGCTCATTCCATACGCGCGCGATGGTGCGCTTCGTGGCGGCCTCATCGGCGTAGCCTGCGGAAAAGCATTCACGTATACGCGCGTGTACGCGCTCGTCCACGCGGTAAACCCCGTCATTTTTAAGAGCGGTCATCCACGCGCTTACCTTTTCGGTGTCGCCCCGGGAAACGTAGTACAAAAGCCGCTCAAGGTTAGAGGAAACGAGAATGTCCATGGACGGGGAGCTTGTGCGCATGAACTCACGCCGCGCGTCATAGCACCCGGTCAAAATGAAATCGCGCAGAACGTTATTCTCATTCGCGGCGCACACCAAGCGCCCCACGGGAAGCCCCAGGAGCTTGCAGAAATACCCCGCGAGGATATCGCCGAAGTTGCCGGTGGGCACGATGAAGTCAACAGGCTCGCCGTAGGTGATTTCCCCGGCGCTCATAAGCCGGGCGTAGGCGGAGAAATAATATATAAGCTGGGGTGCAAGACGGCCTATGTTGATAGAGTTTGCCGAGCTTAGGCGCTTTGCGTATTTTGCCGCATCCACGGCGGCAAACGCCTCTTTTACGCCGCGCTGACAATCGTCAAAATTCCCCCGCACGGCGCATACGCGCACATTGCGCCCCGTTTGCGTTACCATTTGCGCGCGCTGCACGCTCGACACGCCCCCATCGGGGTAGAATACGATTATCCCCGTTCCCGGCACATCGTGAAAGCCCTCCAGCGCGGCCTTGCCCGTGTCGCCCGAGGTTGCGGTGAGGATAACGGTCTCCTCGTTTATCCCCATGCCGCCGCGCGCGGAAGAGATAAGCTGCGGCAAAACGGAGAGCGCCACATCCTTAAAAGCGCTTGTAGGCCCGTGAAAAAGCTCCGAAACCCACATATCGCCGCACTTGACGAGCGGGGAAATGCACTCATTTTCAAATTTGCCGCTGTACGCGCGGCGCGTGAGCGCGCCCATATCCTCAAAGTCCGGCAGGAGAAAGGACAAAAGCATCTCTGCCATGCCAAGCTCGGATAAGCCGAGGCACTTTTCAACATCGAAGGCGCGAGAGGGGAGCGAGGGGTCAACATACAGCCCGCCGTCGGGCGCTATCCCCTCAAGCACCGCTTCAAGGGCGTTTGCGGTTAAACCGCTTCTTGTGCTTTGAAAGAGCATTTTTCTTCCTCACTCTCCTTATTCTATCGCCAAAAGCTTCGCATTTTCAACGCCGGGTGTGTGCTCAATATTGTCTATAAGCGCGGCAAGCTCCCCCGAAAGCGAGCTGACATCCAGCGATATGGTGACGCTGGCGCGGTTATGGATGGGCAAGCTCTGCGTAATCGTCAGCACGCTTGCCCCGCACGCGGAAATGCAGCTTAAAAGCGCGCTCAGCACCCCCGGCTCGTGCGCGAGCATCATGGATAAAACAGCCTTGCGTCCGCTGGCCATGGCGGAGGGCTCGAGAATATAATCCTTATATTTATAGTAGGTGCTGCGGGAAATGCCAACCTCGCGCACGGCTTGGCTGACATCGTGCACCTTGCCCGCTTCCATGAGGTGGCGCACCTCGAGCACCTTTTCGTAGTATTCGGGAAGTATGCTTTTGTGAATAATGAGATAATTTTCGAGCATGGGTGTGAAACTCCTTGTGAAAGATTGGGGGTTGTTTTTCGTTTGATTATATGATACACTGTCTTTAACAAAAATACAAGTGTTTTTACTGTGCGGACAAAAATATTTTTTCGGAGGGTAATTATGAAAGCTGCGGTATTGGGCTACGGCACTGTGGGAAAGGGCGTACACGATATGCTGTGCGCAAGCGACAAGCTTGAAGCGGGGGCTGTGCTCGTGCGCGCGGGCAAAGCGGATGCGGATTTTAAAACCGACTCCCTTGAAGCCATATGCGCCGATAAAAGCATTGACGCAGCGGCGGAGACGATGGGAGGCGTAGATACCGCGTACAGCTACGCTAAGCGCGTGATAGAATCGGGCAAACATTTTGTCACGTCCAACAAGGCGCTGGTGGCCGCGCGCGGGATAGAGCTTGCCGCGCTTGCCCGTGAAAATAATGTAGGCTTTCTTTTCAGCGCGGCTTGCGGGGGCGCAGTTCCCTTTTTGCATAATTTAGAGCTTGCCCGCGAGAATGATGAGATTATTTCCCTCGGCGGGATATTAAACGGCACAACAAACTATATGCTCGACATGATGCAGTCCGAGGGGCTTGACTATGAAGAGGCGCTGCGTGACGCGCAAAAGCTCGGCTATGCCGAGGCGGACCCCACGGCAGACGTGAGCGGGCTTGATGCGCTGAGAAAGATAATGCTGGCGTGTGCCGTGGCGTATGACGTGCTGCCTGATGAGGGCGCAGTGTGCGAGGGGATAGAGAACTTGCGGAAAGACGATGTGCGCGATTTGAAAGCGCGCTCGCTCACCTGCCGTCTTTTAGCGCGCGGCGGGAAGAATGCGGACGGGAGCGTTTACGCTTATGTTCAGCCCGCGCTTTTGCCGCCCGATGCGCCGGAATGCGCAGTGAAGAAGAATTTCAACATGGCAAAGTATATAGGCCAAAACTCCGGGCAAATCGTGCTCATGGGTCAGGGCGCGGGGCGCTACCCGACAGCTTCTGCCGTGGTGCGTGATATAGAATGCCTCGCCGTGGGTCAGCGCGAAATGATAAGCGAGCGTTGCCGCCGAGGGAAAGCGGACAACAGCGGCGTTTTGTGCAAGTTCTATGTGCGCCTGCCCTCGGCATTTGCCGGGGAGCTTGACGCGGAGAGCGCGGAAAGTGACAACGGCGTTACCCGCCTTATCACAAAGCCGATGAGCGTTGAGAAAATGCACGCGCTTGCGCGTTCTCTCAGGCGCGGCGGAGGGGAAGTGTTCTTCGCGGAGCTTGCGTAAAAGCGATAAATAAATGTTTATACCCTGATTATAAGTGAAAGAGGCAGAAAAAACAATGCTTAAGGTTGTAAAATTCGGTGGATCGTCCGTTGCCGGGGCGGAACAGTTCAAAAAAGTTAAGGCGATAGTGGAAAGTGATGCAGCGCGCCGGATAGTGGTTTCGTCGGCGGCGGGAAAGCGCAGCTCGGATGACCATAAGTTGACGGATTTATTGTATCTTTGCCACGCGCATTTGACCTACGGCGTGAGCTGTGACGAGATAATGGACACGATTCAGCACCGCCTTTGCGAGATTCGCGAGGAGCTTGATATCCCTTACGATGTAGGGGCGGAGCTTACAGCGCTCAGAGCAAGGCTTGATAAATCCATGAGCGCGGACGAGCTTGTGTCGCGGGGTGAGTATTTCACCTCAAAGCTCCTTGCCTCATACCTCGGCTATGAATTTGTAGACGCGTGCGAATGCGTGTTCTTCGGCTTTGACGGGCAGGTGGAAACGGAGCGCAGCTACGCCGCAATTAAAAGCGCGGCGGAAAAGCACGGGCGCATTGTTATCCCCGGCTTTTACGGCCTCGGCCCTACGGGGCGCATACGCGTTATGAGCCGCGGCGGCAGCGATATCACAGGCGCGCTTGCGGCCGCTGCCGTGGATGCGGATATGTACGAAAACTGGACGGATGTGTCCGGCATACTCATGGCAGACCCCAAAATAGTCGCCAATCCCCGCCCAATTCCGCGCATAACCTACGGGGAGCTTCGTGAGCTTGCCTTTATGGGGGCGAGCGTGCTGCATGAGGAGTCCGTTCAGCCCGTAAAGGAAAAGGGCATACCCCTGAATATCCGCAACACCAATGCCCCCGATGACCCCGGCACGGTGATAGTCGGGCGCGTTGAGGATGAAGAGCATGAACAGGCGCGCTTCATAACGGGCATTGCCGGGCGGCGAAACTTCACCATAATCACCGTGACAAAGCACAATATGAACACCTGCGATGCGCTTCGCCGTGCGCTGGAGATAATGGAGAAATACAAAGCGAGCGTGGAGCATATTACCTTGGGGCTGGATAGCTTCGCCTTGGTTTCCTCTACGGCGGCGCTGGGGGACGCGATATATGACGTTGTAAACGAGCTTCAAAAGAGCATTCGGCCGGACGATGTGCGTCTCAGTGACGATATCGCGCTTGTGGCGGCGGTCGGGCGCAAAATGCCGTTCAGACCCGGTGTGTCGGGCCAAATCTTCAAGGCGCTGGGCGACAAGGGCGTGAATATCCGCACCATTGCACAGGGCGCGGACGAGACGAGTATAATAGTAGGCGTGGAGAATAAGGACTTTGAAGCCGCAATACAGGTGCTGTATGAAGGCTTTGCGGGATAAGAAAGGGAGAATACAATGAAAAAATACAACATAGCAATACTTGGCGCAACGGGCGCAGTCGGGCAGGAGATGCTGAAAGTGCTCGAGGAGTACGATATCCCCGTAAACCGTCTTTTGCCGCTTGCAAGCGCGAAGAGCGCGGGTGAATATGTCCGCTTTAAGGGCGAGGAAGTAAGGATAGAAGAAGCGTGCGAGGATAGCTTTGCCGGGATGGATTTCGTGCTGGGCGCTGTCAAAAACCCGATGTCGCGCCGCTTCGCCCCGGCGATAAAGGCTGCGGGCGCTGTGTATATCGACAACAGCTCCGCTTTCCGCATGGACGCGGATGTGCCCCTTATCGTGCCGGAGATAAACGGAGAGGACGCATTTAATAATAACGGCATTATCGCAAACCCCAACTGCTCTTCTATCATTACGCTTATGGCCGTGGCGGGCATTGCAAAGCTTTCGCCGATAAAGAGCATGATTGCGTGTACTTATCAGGCTGTGTCCGGCGCAGGTCAGGCGGGGCTTCATGAGCTTGAAGAGCAGATAAGCGCCATATCCGCCGGGAAAGAGCCGCAAGCCAAGGTTTTTCCCGCACAGATAGCCATGAATGTCATTCCCCATATCGGCGATGAGCTGGATAATCTCTACACCGATGAGGAGATGAAAATGCAAAACGAGGGACGGCGCATTTTGCACCAACCGGAGCTGAAGGTTACCTGCACCTGCGTGCGTGTGCCGGTGCTGCGCTCGCATTCTATCGCCGTCACGCTCCGCACCGAGCGCAAAATCAGCGTGGAAGAGGCGAAAGAGGCCGTGCGCGCCTTCCCCGGCGTGAAGCTCGTGGAGGATTATCAAGGCCGCAATTACCCCACGCCGCTGGATACCGGCAATCAAAATCTTGTTTGGGTCGGGCGCATACGCGAGGATTTGACCGATGAAAACGGCCTCACCCTTTGGTGCTGCGGCGACCAGATACGCAAAGGCGCGGCAGCCAACGCCGTGCAGATACTCAAAAAGATGATAGGAGAATAAATACCCGCCGCCGAGGAGAACGCACTCTCCCCGGCGGCGAGCTTGTTTTCCTTGATATGCAAAAGGGAGTGTGCTATAATACAAATATTATAAGACAATTATTATAAGGAAAAGTGTTGCCTGCGGTAAGATGCGGCGGCGGATGCCGCCCAAGCGCGCCGAGCGGGCGGGAGGATATTATGGATAAAACTAAGCTTCGCGCGTATGCAAGGCTCATCGCGCGCATGGGCGTGAACATTCAGCCGGGGCAGGAAGTCGTTATCCGCTCCGAGCCGGAGCAGCTTGAGTTTTTGGAAATGCTCATTGAAGAATGCTACCTTGCCCGCGCGGGTAAGGTGAGCGTGGAATGGCGCTTTGCCCCGGCGCAAAGGCTGGATATAAAATACCAAGAGGATAATGTTTTAGGCCGCGTAGAGACATGGGAAGAGCAGCGCTTGAAAGAGCGCGTTGAAAAGCTTCCCGCGAACATTTATCTTGACTCCGATGACCCGGACGGGCTTTCCGGTGTGGATCAGGACAAATGGGCGCGCGCCCAGCAAAGCCGCTTCAAGGTGACGAAGCCCTACCGTGATGCGATGGAGAACAAATACCAATGGTGCGTGGCGGCAGTGCCGGGCGTGATGTGGGCGAGGAAGGTTTTCCCCGGCTTGAGCGATGAGGAAGCGGTTGAAAAGCTGTGGGAAGCCATTTTGAAGTGCTCCCGTGCCGACGGGGACGATCCTATGGCGGCATGGCGCGAGCATAATGCTGAACTCCGCCGCCGCTGCGACTGGTTAAACTCCCTTTCGCTCCGCCGTCTCAAATACCGCAGTGAAACCACCGGCACGGATTTGACAGTCGGCCTTATCGACAAAATGCTCTTTATGGGCGGTGACGAGGCGCTTTTAAATACCGATGTCTGCTTTAACGCGAATATCCCCTCGGAAGAAGTGTTCACCACGCCCATGCGCGGCGAGGTGGAGGGGCTTGCCGTGGCGACAAGGCCGCTGTCCTATAGGGGCAGCCTTATTGAGAATTTCTCCGTCCGCTTTGAAAACGGACGCGTGACGCAAGTACACGCCGAGAAAAACCAAAAGGCGCTGGAAGTCATGGTGAGCATGGACGAGGGCGCGGCGATGCTGGGCGAATGCGCCTTTGTGCCGTATAACAGCCCCATTCGCGCAAGCGGAATGCTTTTTTACTCCACGCTCTTTGACGAAAATGCTTCCTGCCACCTTGCACTGGGCGAGGGGTATTCAAGCTGCCTTAAGGACTTTGAAAAGTACACGCCCGATGAAGCTCGTGCGCTCGGCGTGAACGAATCCATGATACATGAGGACTTTATGATAGGCGCGCCCGACCTCAACATCATCGGCATCACTGCCGACGGGCGCGAAGTGCCTATCTTCGTAAACGGTGACTGGGCGGAAATCTGATACTTTGCGAAAAAACAAAGGAGAGAGACGCAATGAAGCAGAGCACGAAAAAAAGGACAAAGTTTTTTGTGGATAAAAACAGCGCGCTTATCCATGCGGCGGTTATATTTATGGCGCTGTCGGCGGTGTTTCGGCTCGCCGGGTGCTGGGGTATGCTGGGGGACAGGTTCTTTGCCGCCACGCAGCTTGCCCTGCCGCTGATATGCAATCTGCTTTTTATCGTGTGTGTGCTGCTTCTGGGGTCACGTGCCTTTTGGCTGACCTCGGTGCCTGTGATATTGGGCGTGGTGTTCTTTATTATTAAGTCCTTTACATTCACAAGCGTACTGCATACTATACTTTGCATTCTCCTTTACGTGCTTGTCGCGGTGCTGTATACGGCAACAGCGTTCGGCGTTATCCCGACAAAGTGGTTTTTAGTGCCGCTTTTCGGCCTTCCGCTTATATACCATATCGCGGTTGAGGATGCGGCCGCTTTGCGCGATGCAAGTGTTACCGTGGCCTCGGCCTTGCAGGAAATCTCCGTGCTTTGCATTATGACGGCGCTGCTGCTCACGGCGCTTGCCATGAAAAAGCATAAGAATATAGAAGAGCTTGACCTGCCCAAAATGCGCGCGCCCAAGGTGATACCGCCGCAAAAAGCGCCCGCGGCCGAAGCTAAGGCCGAGACCGAGCCTGACCCTGCCGTTGTGACTGCTGCGCCCGCCGCAACCCCGGCAGAGACCGCCGCCGAGACAAGAGAACCTGCAACAGCCAAGTAAAATAATTCTTTCCTAATCGGGAGAATAGATATGAACCAACGAGAAAGAAAACCGACCGGCGCGACCGGCAGAACAGGCGCTGTCGCCGCCAAAACAGGGCGGCATGAAGCCGCACCCAAACGCCCCGGCGGCACGGTGCGCGAGCGCGTAGAGCCTGCCGCCGCAGCCGAGAAAAAGAATATAACCCGCCCGCTCACTGACACCGGGCGCGTATACACGCCCGAGGAGCTTGCGCGCCGAGAAAAGCTGGCGAGGAAAAAGCGCACGGTGTACATAGTCTTTACGGCGCTGTCGGCAGTGTTTATAATTCTGCTTGCCGTGGTGCTCAGAAGTGTATCCGATACGAAAGCCTTTAACGGCTATATGCAGCAAGCGCGCACGAGCTATTACGCCAATGACTTTGACAGCGCCCTGACGGTGCTGCGTAAAGCCGCCGCGATAGAAACCACTACCGAGTGCATGGCCATGACGGCGCAATGCTATGAATCGCAGGGCAATTACGACAAGGCCTTGGAGACTCTGCGAAAAATGGACACGTCCGACCCGCAGGTGGCCTCGTGGATAGATGAGCTTGAAGCGCGACGCGCGATAGTGCGCGATTCGAGCATGGTTACAGTCGCGGGCAAGCAGTATATCGGCGATACGACCGCCCTGGTGCTTGACAATATGGGTCTCGGCAACAGTGTCATGGACGAGGTTTCCCAGCTTTATGCCCTTGATAATCTCTCCCTTGCCGCCAATAACATAAGCGATATTACGTCCCTTACCCGGCTCGGCGGGCTTACAACGCTCAATTTGAGCGACAATATGATAATTGACATTTCTCCCCTCGCCCAGCTTACAAATCTCCGAACGCTTTATTTAGACAATAATCCCATCGCAAATTTACAGCCGCTCACGCAGCTTGCAAACCTCACAACGCTCAGCATAAAGGGTATATCTCTCTCCGAAACGCAGCTTGAGCGCCTTGTGAACGCTCTGCCGAACTGCGCCATACACAGCGAGACCACGGAAGAGGAGCTGCAAGACATCAGCTTCGGCGGCGTGACATTTAAGGCGAATGTGACGGAACTTGATTTGAGCGGGATGGGCTTGCAGAACATCTCCGCTCTTGCCAACTGCAAGAATCTCCAAAAGCTCAATTTGAGCGGGAACACAATTTCGGATTTAAGCCCGCTTATGGATATCCCCACCCTGCAATGGCTGGACGTGTCGAATAACTATATTTCCGACTTGCGCCCGCTTATGGGTATATCCTCTCTGCGCTTCCTCAACGCTTCCGGCAACTATTTTTCCACAACCGTCCCCCTCGGCAACATCACGGGGCTGACGGAGCTTCATCTATCTGACACGATGATAAGCGATTTTTCGGGTCTTAGGAAGCTGAAAAGCCTGCAAACGCTGGGGCTGAATAACTGCAACCTCACAAATGACGCGCTTTTGAGCCTTTCCGAGCTTACGGGGCTGCGCACATTGCAGATTGAAAACAACCTCGACCTTACAGGTGAGGCCGTGGATGCGCTTTCCGTGAACATTCCCTCCTGCGAGATTTCCCACTCCGAGCTTACCTACCTCGTGGATATCGGGGGCTACTCCGTGGCAAACGACCTTACCGCCATCGACCTAAGCTCCCTCGGCGTGAGCGATATCACGAATTTTGCGAAGTTCACGAATCCCGAAACGGTCAACCTTTCGCACAATAATATTTCCAACCTCTATCCGCTTCAGGATGCGAACAACCGTATGCTGATTCGGAATTTGGATTTATCCTATAACTCCATAATGGACGCAACGCCCTTGAGTATGCTCTATGGGCTTGAAACGCTGGATGTGTCTTATAATATGATCTCCTCTGAGCTTCCCTTTATGGGGCTGACGAATCTCAGAAGCCTGAATCTGACCGGCACGCTCTTAAACGAGCAGCAGATTTCAAATCTCCGCCAAGCCCTCACCGGCTGCAACATCATCACGGGCGATACCGTGCTCCCCGTGTGGTAAACCTATAAAGCTAAATAAGCCGCGCCCGCATTGATTGCGGGCGCGGCTTGGCACATTTTCAAATAGAAAATACTCTCCGGGGACTTAGTCCGGAGAGTACAAGGATGACGGGAGAAGATTACCAAGATTTACATATGATATGCTTACGCATAGGGTAGCCGTGAGATGAAGCCACGTGTTGAAAAGTATGTGGAAAACCGAGAGCGGGTGATAACCCGCCCAAGGACGGACAAACCGTCACGAAGCGTGACATAAAGGCTCACGCCTTGTAGGTGAGGTTTCACCGTACACGCTCCAAAGAAAAACCCCCATTTTAGAGGACACGTAAACAGTAAAACAAGCAGCCGCCGCATTGCTGTCGCAATAAAAGCCGCAAGGGGGCATGGGCGGCGTGGGCAAGCCCCCGCCGCTCGCCCCCCGTTGCGGCTCATGTTACACATGAAGCGGTGGCTGCTGTTGACGTGTCCCCTTTAGAGGGGGCATATTCTTTTTAAGGAGCGTGTACATATGAAACTCACAAACACAATGCGCAAAGCCATTTATCGCCGTGACGGATTCTCCTGTGCCCTGTGCGGGAGCACCCGCTATCTGCAAATCCACCACTACATACCACGTGGCAAGGGCGGCAAGAATACCGCACACAATCTGATAACGCTGTGCTCGGACTGCCATGCACTTGCGCACGGGATAAACGCACACGATTACCCCGATATGTCTCCCGAAGCTGTCGGTCAGTCCATATTGGAGTACCTTGCGGATTATTACGCCCCTGATTGGCAGCCATGGAAGAGCGGGTTTTAAGCCCCGCTCTTCTCACCAAGTAATCAAAAAGCGGTCGCGCCCGCGCCCCCCCTGCGCACTATGCAAAAGTTAAGGTGCTTGGCTTCGCGCCCCCCGCGCGGGCGCACTCCGCTCCGCTGTCGGCTGCGCCGCCCGCTCCGCTCAAAAGCGGGGCGGCAGGTCTGCCGCTCCCGCTGTCTCCCCCCGCCCCGCAGTAATTTGACGTGGGGGGAATGTGCGGGGCGGGTGTCGAGTTGGCGCGCCCTGCGGGGCGCGCACG
>CAZGFK010000046.1:6043-12445 GCA_964524815.1 uncultured Oscillospiraceae bacterium | reverse complement strand
AAAAACTGCATTTTTCTCTTTTCAAGTACGAGCGGCTGTGATATGATATAAATGTATCTTTATAAGCAGAGAAAACACCTTAACGGAGGCAAGCTATGGACGCGACAAACAGGCTCTACACCGAAATCGCCAAGGAAAAGGCGCGCGAGTACGCCGCGATTAAGCGCGGGTACAAAACCGCTGCGGAAAAGCGCGCGTTCACCCTCGCCGAGAAAGCAAGGCGCGCGCAATGGCTGAGCGCCCTTGACACGCTGGACGCGGACGAGCGCCGGGCGCGGCTGAAAGCGTTTTCCGTTTTCAAAAAGCAGGTGGTGATAGCCTCAATTCTGCCGAAAAAGCGCGCGGGGAAGCTGCACTTAAAGCCTGTCAAGCCTAAAAACGGGCATATATTCAAATGATAATAAAGCTACTTACATATACACAGAAAATAAGCCGACAGGAGGGAAACGCATGAAAAGAAGGCTTAAATATGCCTTTCTTATAGCGCATATGACGCTTGAGGAAAAGGCAGCTCTTATGTCGGGCGCGGACTTTTGGCACACCAAGGCCGTGGAGACGCGCGGCATACCCTCTGCGATGATGAGTGACGGGCCGCACGGGCTGCGCAAAATGACAGGCGCGGGCGCGGATATCGGCTTGGGCAAGACTGCTTCCGCAATCTGCTACCCCACGGCGGCGAGCCTTGCAAACTCATGGGACGAGGCGCTTATGGAGCAGCTTGGCGCGCGCATCGGCGAAGAAGCCGCGAGCGAGGGGATAGGCATGGTGCTCGGCCCCGGCGTGAACATCAAACGCAACCCCTTAGCCGGGAGAAACTTTGAGTATTTTTCGGAAGACCCTCTGCTGGCGGGCAAGATGGCGGCGGCGATGATTCGCGGTATACAGTCCAAGGGCGTTTACGCCTGCGTAAAGCATTTTGCAGTCAACTCTCAGGAGCTTCACCGCATGACAGTGGATTCCGTTGTCGATGAGCGCACGCTGCGCGAAATCTACCTGCCTGCATTTGAAATCGCGGTGAAAGAGGGCGACACAAAGGGCTTGATGACTTCATATAACCGCGTAAACGGCGTGTATTCGAGCGAAAATGAGCATCTTTTGCGCGATATTCTTTATAACGAATGGGGATATGACGGACTTGTAGTGAGCGATTGGAACGCCAGCAACGACCGTGTGGCGGGCATAAAGGCCGGGCTGACCCTCGAAATGCCCTCTTGCGGCGGCATTACGGACGAGCATATTGTCACGGCTGTCCGCGCGGGTGAGCTGGACGAAGCGCTTTTGGATGAACAGGTGGATAGGCTTTTAACGTTTGCCTTTGCCGCCGACAAGGTCACGCGTGAGGCAAAAAGCTACGACCGCGGCGAGCACCACCGCTTTGCGCGCACCGTGGCCGAAGAGACCGCCGTGCTTTTGAAAAATGACGGGGCTATTTTGCCGATAGACGACCGCAACACCACCGTGGCGCTCATCGGCGCATTTGCCGAAGCGCCGCGCTATCAGGGCGCAGGCAGCTCGCGCGTTGTCACCGCGACCGAGGACACGGCGCTAAACGCCTTGCCGCAGTGCGGCTTGCGGCTGGCGGGCTATGCCCCCGGATTTGAAATGAGCGGCAAGGCCAACGAAAAGCTTCTCAACGAAGCGCTGGAGCTTGCGAAAAAGGCGGAAGTTGTGCTCGTGTTCCTCGGCTTGCCGGACTTTTGCGAGGCCGAGGGTGAGGACAGAGCCGATATGCTCCTGCCCGAAAACCAAATCGAGCTTTTGCGCCGAGTGTCCGAAGTCAACGCCAATGTGGCGGTTGTGCTTTCGTGCGGGTGCGTTGTGGAAATGCAGTGGCACAAGTACGCCAAGGCTATTGTTCACGCGTATCTCGGCGGGCAGGGCGGCGCAACGGCGATAGCACGGCTCATCACGGGCAAGGCCAATTTCTCCGGCAAGCTTGCCGAAACCGTACCTCTCAGCTATGCCACTGTCCCAAGCTCCGCAATCTTTCCCGGACGCGAAGCCACGGCAGAGCATCGCGAGGGTATATTCGTGGGCTATCGCTATTACGAAACGGCGCACGTGGCGGCAATGTACCCGTTCGGCTTCGGGTTGAGCTATACAAGCTTTGAATACTCCGACCTTTGCATAGAGGAAAAGGCGGTCAGGTTTAAGATTAAAAATACAGGCCGCGTCCCCGGCGCGGAGATAGCGCAGTTGTACATCGCGCCGCACACGAACGGCGTATTTCGCCCGGCAAAGGAGCTGAAAGGCTTTGCGCGCGTGAATCTCGCGCCCGGTGAAGAGCGCGAGGTAACAATCCCCCTCAACGACAGGAGCTTTGCCGTGTGGAACGTTGCCGTTAACCGCTACGTGGTGGAAAGCGGCGAATACGAGGTGCTTATCGGCGCATCAAGCACGGATATCCGCTTGAAAGCGAGCATAAATAAAGCGGGGGAGAGCGTACCGAACCCCTACGAGGGCGAAGAGTTTGAGCCTTATTATCAGTGCGATGTTTTTAAAATCCGCGCGCCGCATTTCCGCGCGCTTCTCGGCTGCAAGCCGCCGCGCAGAGAGTGGAGCAAGGGCATAAAGCTCGGCATGAACGACAATATAAGCCAAGGGCAGTACCGCGAGCAAGGCTTAGCCCGCCCGCTTTACCGCACCATGACGGCGGCGCAGGGCGCGTTGCGTGCCGTGGGTATGCCCAAGGCGGCAGGAGACCTCGGCTTTATCGCCAATATGCCGTATCGCGCCTTGGGAAGAATGTCGGGGCGGCTTGACGATGCGCAGCTGGACGCGCTCTTGATGCTCGTCAACGGCGACGATGGCGGCGGCAGGGAGCTTGCCGAGGCGACAAAGCGCAGATTCAAAAAGAAAAAATCGAAATAATCACGGAACTTTTTTTCTTCCCGGCGGTCAAAATAATTAGTGCAAGCCGAGAGAGAATGTTGTATAATACAGACTAAAGATATCATCCGGAGGAAAAAGATATGAAAAAAATCACTGCTGCAATATTCGCGCTGGTGCTGGCGTTCTGCCTGCTGCCTGTCAGCGCGTTCGCCGTGGGCGCTCTGCCCCAGCCGGACTCTGACGCTTACGGCATTCCCCAGCCCGATTCCTATTATACCGGCTCTGTCGGCTGGACGACGAGTGACGGCATGACGAAAGAGGATTATACCCTCTCCTCCACCGTTTCCGCGCCCGCTATAGCCTCTCAGCCGAGCGATGTCACTGCCGCTATCGGCAGCACGCCCGCCGTGCTCCGCGTCGGCGTTTCCGGCTCTGCGTCCTCTGTGCGCTATCAGTGGTACGCCGTTGACGTGGCCGGCCTCGGCGCATTCACGGCTATCCCCGGCGCGAACAGCGCGGAATACTCTCCCGCGCAGACTCCCGGTACTACATATTACTGTGTCGGCGTATACTCCGTTGTCGGCTCTTTGCGCAGTGAAGAGGTCATGTCCGCCGTGGCCGCTGTCAGCTACAGCGGCGTGGAGATAATCTCTCTCCCGTCCAAGACTTCCTACAATGTCGGCGACAGCATAAGCCTCAAGGGGCTTGTAGTGCGCGTATATGCCGCTGACGGCAGCTACTGGGATTCCCGTGACGGCCAAGGGCTGAATGTCTATCCCGCAAAGGCGGAAATCGCCGGGCAGACCGCCGTTGAAGTGAGCTACGGCATATCCTCCGCGACCTATTATGTCTCCGTAGCCTCTACCGCGACCTCTAAGGACGGAAAGACCGCCGACGGCGAAAATGCCGCCGCAACGGACGAGAATCACGTGCATGAATACGATGATTGGGTTGTCACCAAGGAAGCTAACTGCGTCACCGCCGGGCTTCGCTCTCACACCTGCCCTGAGTGCGGCGATACGCAGACCGAGGCTATCCCCAAGACAGACCATACCTGGGATGCGGGCGTAATCACCAAGCAGCCCACCGAGACCACTAACGGCTCTCGCCTTTACACCTGCACCGTATGCAAGGCCAACAGAAGCGAGATTATTGCCGCCGGGACGGACACCTCCGGCCAACAGGCCGGGCTTAGCGTGGGCGCTGCGAGCGCGACTTCCGCTCCCGCCGGGACAGTCGGCGGCGGCAACGAGGTTGCGGGCGTGAGCAATACAGTCGCAAACAACACCGGCGTTGTCAACAAGAATACCGACAGCTCCGGCTGGTGGCTTATCCCCGTGTCGGCGCTCGTGCTTGTCGGCTGCGGGAGCGGCGCATACTACCTCATGAAGAAAAAGGGCAGCGAGGAGTAATATCAAAACCGAACGTAAATAACGCAAAGGGCAATCCGCCCTTTGCACGTATTAAAAGAGAATTACAAATCCTTAATTGACAATGGCGTACAAGATGTAAAAGCTCTTTCAAGAATGAGATTAGTTTTTTGAATAATGATTACTAGAGTAGGACGTAGGAATAATATGAACAAATTGTTAAATCGGGGGGGGGCGAAACCGCAACCCGGCGATTAGTGTTATAAGGATTCTTGCTTTTATATCAATTATAACCTGCCATATCATGCAATATTATGATTGCGTTCTGGCGTGGTGGTTTAATGTCGGAGTACAGGTTTTTCTTTGCCTTTCAGGTTATTTATATGGCCGAAAAGAAATAGCGGACGATATTGCTTTTTATAAGAAGCAGTTTATAAAAATCCTTGTTCCATATTATTTAGTAATCATAATTGCGATTCTAGCGCAATTGTTTTTCGCAAGAGACATTATAACAGTTTCGCGTGTTGTAAAGGCTTTTCTTGTTTATGGTACTTTGAAAGATGGGGGACACTTGTGGTTTGTCTCAACGATTTTGATGTGCTATTTTCTCACACCTTTTTTTAATCGGATTAACGAGCGTATTCTTAGTAGTAATCACAAAGAATTTTGCGTAATACTTTGTTTTGCTTTACTTAGTGTGACAGTAGAATTATTTCTAGGCTATTTTAATCCGGCATGGATAGCGTGTTTCTATATAGGAAGTGTTATCGGCAAAAATGAGGTAATGCAAGGAATAAAACCGATTGTTTATAAGGTATTAATCTATGCGCTTGCGGTGTGCTTGGTATCGATTCAAATACTAGTATCGTATGTGCTCAAATTGGAATTGACGGGAACTATTAATTCAATATTTGTTGTTTTATGTGACTACGGCCATGCGTTTCTTGGCTTATCTATTTTCTTGTTGCTAAGTGATGTGTTGAAGAATGTTGATATTCCTAAAGCTCTTATGAAACCGATATGTTTTTTAGATTCCATATCTTATGAAGGGTATTTGATTCATCAGTTTTTTATTTTCGGAGCGTTCTCATTGTTCAACATAATTGAAATGCCTATACTATCTTCAATTATCGTCTATATTCTCACGTTTATACTCGCAAGTGTGTTAAAAGTTGCGAGTGATAAACTCAAAGAAAGAATAGAGAGTATATAAGTTTTTGTAGCTTCTGTCCTTGTAAAAGGACGCTAGACAATATTATTCTTATAAAAGGAGAAAAACTATGGGTCTTATCAAAGCGGCTCTCGGTGCGGCCGGGGGTGTACTGGGTGACCAGTGGAAAGAATATTTTTATTGCGAGGCTTTGCCGGAAGATGTTTTGGCCGTAAAGGGCAAAAAGAAAGTGTCCGGCCGCTCGTCCAATAAAAACGGCGAGGACAATATAATTTCCGGCGGCTCTGTTATCGCGGTTGCGGACGGGCAGTGTATGCTCATCGTTGAGCAGGGTAAGATAGTCGAAGTTTGCGCAGAGCCGGGCGAATTTGTTTTCGACAGCTCTACCGAGCCTACCATATTCTCCGGCAATCTCAGCGAGAATATAGGCGAGGTTTTCAAAAACATCGGCAAGCGCTTCACGTTCGGCGGCCAAGCGCCCAAGGATCAGCGCGTTTACTACTTCAACACCAAGGAGCTTATCGGCAACAAGTACGGTACGCCCTCTCCCGTTCCTTTCCGCGTGGTGGATAGGAACATCGGCCTTGATGTGGATATCGCAATCCGTTGCTTCGGCGAATACAGCTACCGTATTACAAACCCGCTTCTTTTCTATACGAACATCTGCGGCAATGTTACCTCTGCATATACGCGCGACAATATAGAAAGCCAGCTCAAAACCGAGCTTTTAACCGCGCTCCAGCCCGCCTTTGCCAAGATTTCCGACATGGGCATACGCTATTCCTCTCTGCCCGGTCACACTATGGAGCTTGCCGATGCGCTCAACGAGGTGCTTTCGGCCAAGTGGCGCGATCTGCGCGGTATTGAAATAGTCTCCTTCGGCGTTTCCTCCGTGAAAGCCAGCGAGGAAGACGAAAAAATGATAAAAGAGCTTCAGCGCAACGCGACCTTCCGCGACCCCACCATGGCGGCGGCGCACCTTGTCGGCGCACAGGCGGCGGCCATGCAAAGCGCGGCGGCGAACGAGGG
>CAZGFK010000046.1:0-5943 GCA_964524815.1 uncultured Oscillospiraceae bacterium | reverse complement strand
CCGCAAGCGGCTGGAAATGCTCCTGCGGCGCAACGGCCACGGGCAAATTCTGCCCCGAATGCGGCGCAAAGCGCCCCGAGGCCAACGGCTGGACGTGTTCCTGCGGCGCGGTGAACCAGGGCAAATTCTGCTCCGAGTGCGGGGCGAAAAAGCCCGCCGGTGTGCCGCAGTATAAGTGCGACAAATGCGGCTGGACTCCCGAAGACCCCGCCCACCCGCCGCGCTTCTGCCCCGAATGCGGTGACCCGTTCGACACGGGCGACCTTGTCTGATTAATTAATTAACATTCAAATCGAACTATTTGCGCCGCAACTACCTTAATTGTTGCGGCGCAACGCAAAAAAGCGAAAAAGGAAACCCATGAAACGATTATTTATTTCGCTTGCCGCGCTTGCGCTTGCCGTTTTCGCCCCTGTGCTCCTTGCAGGATGCAGTGAAAGCGAGAATGCCGAGCTCGGCGTATATACCTGCGCGCTTATCCGCGCTGACGGGGACAGCTTCGCTTCCGACACAGTCCATTCCTTTCCCGCTACCTTGGAGCTTAAATCCGGCGCAAGAGCGGAGCTTATAATTGATGCGACTTCGTATTCCGGGCGCTGGAGCACGGGCGCGGACGGTGAATTTGAGCTAAAGCTCCCGTCCGGCACATCAAAGGGTACGCTGAGTAACGGCGTATGCACCCTTGATCTGCTCGGCGAGGGCATGGAATATGTCTTTACCCGCGAGGGGGCAACATTGCCCGATGATGCGCAAGATGACAGCACCCTGCCGCAAAACGCCTTACAGCGCGCCTGGAACGGCGACTGGTACGGAGCGTGGACGATAAGCGCCGCCACGGGCGAGTGGGAGACGCTGGATAGGCAAAGTTATGATCTTTTTGCCCGCATAAGCGTGGACGAAAACGGCCGTGGCAGTATGCTGCTGTGGGATGAAAAGCTCACGGCGAGCACGCCCATGGCCGAAATCACGGTTGAAGTCACGCTTGCCGATGACGGCGCGCCGGGTACGCTCCGCGCCCTTGAGGGTAACTTCTGGCTTGCACCCGTTGAGCGGAATGTATGGTCGTTTTCGCTTTCGGAGAGCGAATTTGCGGATTTGTTGTATTTGCCCCATGCGCAGTATACCTCCGGCGAGGGCAGCTTTAATTACTCCGTGATTCTCCGCCCCTGGGGCGCGGATTGGAGCGACATTGAGCAGGTAATGCCGGAGCTTCTGCCTTATTATTATCATGATTGGTATCTGCCTGTCATCGAGGCGGGGGAGCGTATGCCGAATAGCTTTGATATATCAAAGATCCCCGAAAAGCCCAAAGAGGACGCACAGGAAAAAGAAAAGGAGTGATATTAAGCGTATGTCCGAGCAGATAACTAACTATAAATGCCCCTCGTGCTATGCCCCCTTGCGCTATGACGGCGCAACGGATAGGCTCAAGTGCGATTATTGCGGCATGAGCTACGACACGGCCTCAATCGAAGCGGCCTATGCCGACAAAAATGCCGATGCCGTGAAAGCAGCCGAGGCCGAGCAGGAAAAAGCGAACAACGAAAGCGTAGACGGCTGGGATTTAGACGGCGCGACAGAGCGCTGGGATGACACCACGGCGGACGGGCTGAAAGTCTATAACTGCCCAAGCTGCGGCGCGGAGCTAATATGCGATGACACCACGGCGGCCACAAGCTGCCCCTATTGCGACAACCCCACCATCGTCCCTGCCTCGCTCACGGGTGCTTTGAAGCCGGATTGCGTTATCCCCTTTAAGCTGGATAAGGAACAGGCCAAGAACGCGTTTCGCGAGCATATGAAGGGCAAAAAGCTTTTGCCGAAGCTCTTCTCCGAGGAAAACCACTTGGACGAGATAAAGGGTATATACGTCCCGTTTTGGCTTTTCGATGCCGAGGCGGACGCGAATATCGTCTACAGCGGCACCAAGGTCAGAACATGGTCGGATGCCGAGTATAACTACACCGAGCGGCAGCTGTTCGACCTTGTTCGCGGCGGCTCGCTGGAGTTTGACAATGTCCCCGTGGACGGATCGGAGAAAATGGCCGATGAGCTTATGGAATCTATCGAGCCTTTTGATATGTCCCAAGCCGTGGACTTTAAAACGGCGTATCTCACGGGCTTTTACGCGGATAAATACGATGTCGAGGCGAAAGATTGCGTCACGCGCGCAAATGCTCGTATGCAGCAGAGCGTGAAAGATATCTTCCTCTCTACGACTGCCGGGTACGGCGAGGTCGTGCCGAAAGCGAGCCATATCCGCGTTCAAAAGGGCGCGGCGCGCTATGCGCTTTTGCCCGTGTGGATTTTGAACACCACTTGGCGCGGCGAGAAGTACGTTTTTGCCATGAACGGCCAAACCGGCAAGTTCGTGGGCAATCTCCCGTGCGATAAGTCCCTTGCGAGGAAATGGCAGCTTATTTATACCGGCATTTTCGCCGCGGCACTTCTCGCGGTAGAGCTGCTGGCGTTCTTGCTGTGAGGAGGGCGGAAAGATGAAGAAAAGATTTTTTGCTCTTTTGTTCGCGCTCGTGCTGGCGTTTTCCCTGTGCGCCGTATCCGCTTGGGCGTATGATGTGACATATATCCTCGGCTTTGATGACGGCGATACCGACATTGAAAACGCGGATATGCGCGCGCAGGAGCTTTACGATGAATACGGCGTTGCCGTTTGCTTCAAAGCGCAGGATTACCTCAACGGTATGACACTCCCGGAAGCGGCTCAAAGCATTTACGAAACCGAAATCGGCCTGCCGAACGGCATTCTCCTCGTTGATATCTGGGAAGCCGGTGATTATTATCTTTATATTACCGACAGCATGGCCTCGATTATCAACGATGAAATAGCCACCGCACTTTGCACTGCCTACGAAATGTCCGGCACTACATATCTTGAGGGCATAGAGGGTTATCTGGCCGCCGCAAGCGAGATTCTCGCCTACACAATGGCGGAGAATGTGCCCGAGGGCATGATACAAACGCCGAGCGGGGATTATATTCCCGGTGAGCGTCAGCTTGCGCGCGTGGTGGATAAAGCCGGTGTGCTTTCGGAAGAAGAGCTCGGAGAGCTCAATGCCCGCGCCGACAGCGTGAGCGATAAGTATCAGTGCGATGTTTCTGTGGTGTTTGTTTCCGACACCGAGGGGAAGGACACCAGGAATTACGCCTTTGACTTTTATGACTATAACGGCTACGGCTACGGCACGAACGATGACGGCGTAATGCTTGTGGTGGACGTTGTCGGCCGTGAATTTCAGTGCATAAGCCATTCTTTCGGCGCTTACGCGTTCACGGATGCGGGGCAGGAGTACGCCGAGGGAAAGTATATTTCCTACCTTAAGGACAGTGACTGGGCGGGCGCGGCCGATGCGTTCATTTCGGTTGCCGATGAGCTTCTTTCTTCTGCCCGTAACGGTGCGCCTATAGATACCGACAATATGCCCCAAGGGTCTTTTGACCCCCTGCTTATCCTTGTTGACCTCGTTGTGGGCTTTGTCCTCTCGCTCATCCCTGTCGGCATTATGAAGAGCAAGCTTAAAACCGTCAACAAAAAGTATAATGCGGCAAGCTATGTCCGCCGCGACAGCTTTAATCTCGTCAGAAGCCAGGATCACTTCCTGCATCGTCAGATTAGCAAAACGCCGCGCCCGAAGCAGAATAACTCCGGCGGCGGTGGCGGCGGGACGAGTATGTCCTCAAGCTCCTCCGGCCGTTCGTTCGGCTCTCACGGCGGCAAGTTCTGACCTTGCCACGGCATAGCGTAAAACCTATATAGACCGACAGCGCCGCGTTCATCGTGAACACGGCGCTGTTTTCGCATTAGAAATCATGCGGAATTATCATTTTGTCAAGAGAAAGGGTGTTCCCATGCTGTAGGGGCTGTGCGCCGGTGCAGAGCGAACGTATTCGCGCATTGCTGCCGCATCCGTCACGACCATGCCGGATAGCCGCTCTATCCCGTGCTCCAAAAGCGCCGGGCACATCGGCACGGACGGGCCGAGCAGCACCGTATACGCCCGCGCGCTCAGCTCAATAAGACGCGGCAGGGTTTTGTTCATCATCGTGCTGCCGGAGATAAAAACATAGTCGCACTTCGGCAAAAGCGCCTCGCAAGCGCTGTCCGGGTAGTCACCGGGTTGGGGGCGGCGTTCAAGGGTATATATGGTTGCGGCGTTTTGCCGCACCTCTTCCGTCAGGCGCATATGCCCGATTATCCCCACCGTTGCCCCGTCGAATTTAAGCCCACGCACGGCGTGATTTTCAAAAGGCTCGGCACAGTCAAGCTCCTTTATGCGCGAAAGGGTGTTAAGCTGCGCGTTTATCGCCGCAAGCCCCATTGACGCTTCCCGAAGATTCCAGCTTTTCACGCTCTCTGCGGCCTCTTTTATGCTCAAGGTTGCAAGCCCCGTGGGGTGCATCGGCTCTATCATCGCCTGATCCCCGGCCATGGCTATGCCGAACCCGGCTTCGCTTTCGCAATAGGAAAAGTGCTCGCCCGCCTCGGCGGATAAAACGCGCGTTGCTGCCGCTGCAGCGCCTAATGAGGATATAAGCACATTGTATATTTCAAAAAAGTCGTTCATGCCGTATGCTCCTGCAACGTAGATTGTTTACATTATACCACCCGCCGCCCCGCTTGCCAATAGCGGGGGAATGTATTATAATATTGGGTGAAAGGGGGAGAGTGTACCGTGAAAAAGCTTACCCCGGTGCTGCTTGCCGTGCTTTTCGGCGCGCTTGTGCTCTCTGCTTGCGGCGATAAGGATTCTGCCGCCGCTTCGGAAACTGCCGCTCCCGTTGAAACGGAAGCCGCCGTTGAGCTCATTCAGCCCAAATCGTATGAGAAATATAACAGCATCGAAGATGCCGATAAAAAAGAGAAAAAGCTCGTCCGCGAGGAGCTTTTAGCCGTGGCGGAGGGCTGCCGAGATATATATGAGCAGGCCGACAAGGGCACGGCGATTAACGTTGTCCTTGATAATGCCACGGTTCAGGCCATGGTGATGCGCATCGGCCAAATGGGCTACAGCGCCGTGGACTATCTCGGCACAATGGATATGCAATGCCCCGACCCGATTGTGTACTTCGGCAGCACCATCAACACGGGCGCGGACACGGAAGTGTCGTATTATAACGTTTATAAGGACGGGCAAATAAGCGTATACCACCTTGCCCGCGCAAGCGGCGAATGGTATCTTATCGCGATGAGCGCCGTTTGGGACAAGGAAGGCAACCCCAATGTGCTCACCGAAGGTCGCTACGCCATAGGCGATGTTTCGTATACGGAGAAAGGCTGGCTCATCTATAACCGCAATACCGACAGCTTTGACGATAACCAGCGAGCGAACACGAATTCTTATGTCTTTGTCCGCGTCCTGCCGTATGACAGCAATAAACGCGCTCTCTGCGAAAAGTACGTTGAGCCGATAGGTTATTTTGAAAATAACCTCTTCACCACCACGTGGAACGAAACAAACCTCGGCATTGTTGACTTTAACAGCCTCTATGCCTATCTTTTCGGAATGTATCACGGCACAAACGCCCTCACGGCGGCCAATTCCGGTAGCTACTTCGGCGTGGTTTCGGGGACGAAGCTTTGCCTTGTCCCGACAGAGTCCTTTGAAAATGTGGTGCAGTATTATTTTAATATTGACGCTGCCGTGCTCAAAAATATCTCCGACTATTCCTCGCGCCTCAGCGGTTACTTCTTCCTGCCCTACTCCGAGGATGCGTATAACACCGTTCCGCGCACGCCCCAGCCTGAGGTTGTGGAGTATTGGTATAATGCCGACGGCACAATTACCATGCGCGTGGACGCGTTCAACGCGTGGTACGGCACGGACAAGGCCTTTTCCCATGAGCTTACCGTGCGCCCCGAGGCTTCGGGTGGGTGGAAGTATGTCTCCAATACCCTCATCGCGGACGAAACCAGCATCATCCCCA
>CAZGFK010000045.1:0-12654 GCA_964524815.1 uncultured Oscillospiraceae bacterium | reverse complement strand
ACCGCACTCCGGTGGCTTTTAGGCGTGGGATTTTCGGGGCTTAATAAGGTGAACTGTGTGCAGAATAATATACATTTCGGTTGTTGAAATGTGAAAAGAAAATCGGAATTCGGAATATTAATAAGAATAGTATGTCTACTGATGCCGGAAACGTAATCAATAGGCGCAACTATTGCGTCTGAATTCAGCTGAACACCTACACGGCAGCCGACTTTACACGATTGGCTGCCGTATTCTACGGTGCAGAAATTTGCGCACAATATTACAAACAGTATACCCTTTCCTGCCACTCGCGTTTCGCGATTATTACGGCGGAGAATAACAGCCGAATAAGTTATGATTCCGGGGAAAGGCGGGAAAATGGCGCACTTTTGACGGTGCACGGGCAGGGCAGATAGGTTTACATAAAATTTCTCAATAATTATTTATCTAAAAGTTATCAACATTTTCAACAGAGTTTTCAACAGCGGGAATTTGCCGTTATTTCGGCACATTCCCGCTGTTTTGGCGTTTATATCCAAGCCTTAAAATGAAAACTCGTTACAAAATATTTTCAAAAAATCATTTACATAATAACACATTATCCGTGAGACATCATGCGCAGTGCGCCCGCATCGGCATAGGATATGTAATTGTCGCCGGAGATGATGATATGGTCGATAAGCGGGATGCCGACAAGCTCCAAGGCGGACAGAATCCGCTGCGTTGCCGCATCGTCCTCACGCGAGGGTGCTGTAAGCCCGTCGGGGTGGTTGTGCGCGATAATTACGGACGCGGCGCAGTTTTTAAGCGCAGTTTCGACAATGCGGCGGTTGTTGACCGGCACGGAGTTAGGGTCGCCGCGGTTTATTTCGACACAGGCCGTGACGCGCTTTTGCGAATCAAGGCAGAGAAGATACATCACCTCTTCCTCTTCCAGCATATAGCGCGGCGCAAGATAGTTCACGGCATCGCGGGAGCTTTTTACGTTCGGCTGCTTTTTACCGGTTTCGACACGGGCAAGCTTATATAGCTGTGGCACGAGGGAAATGAGCATGGCGGTGCTCTCGCCCACGCCGGGAACAGACATAAGCTCCCGTATACTCGCGTTCAGAACACCCGCAAGGCTGCCGAAGCGCGCAAGAAGCTGATGCGCCAGGACATTGGTGTCCCGCCGCGGAATAGAGAAAAACAACAAAAACTCCAGCGCGTTGACCTCGCCGAAGCTGTCAAGCCCGTGTTCGATGAAGCGGCGGCGCAAGCGCTCTCTGTGACCTTCGTGGACGCTCACTTTCTATCTCTCCTCTTTCTTTTTAAGAAAAACAGTGTTTAAAACCTGCCATTTCGGCCGCAAAAACGCGCATTAAAGCTCCATAGTGGCATAGGCGTTGAGATCCGTACCCGCCGTATGCCCCGCGAGATATTCATAATACCCCTGCGCGCCTATCATAGCGCCGTTATCGCCGCAAAGCTTGAGCGGCGGCACGTACAGCTCAAAGCCGTTTTCGCGGGAAGCGCGCTCAAAGTCGGCGCGGATGCGGGAGTTTGCCGCAACACCGCCGGCCACAACCACCTTGCCGTAGCCCAGTTCCTTGGCCGCGGCAACCGTGCGCGGAACCAAGCTGTCGCTGACAGCCTTGGTGAAAGAGGCCGCAAGCGAAGCGCGATCAATCTCCTCGCCCTTTTGCTCGGCATTGTGAACAAGGTTGATAACGGCGGTTTTAAGGCCGGAAAAGCTCATATCGTAAGGATTCCCCGCCACATGGGCAATGGGGAAGGTGTATTTTGTGTCATCGCCGAGCTTGGATAAGTCGTCTATGGGCTTACCGCCGGGATAGGGCAGCCCGAGCACACGCGCGGTCTTATCAAAGCATTCGCCCGCCGCATCATCGCGCGTTGCGCCGAGAATTCTCATGTCGGTATAATCGCGCACATCGACAAGGAGCGTATTGCCCCCGGATATGGCAAGACAGAGGAAAGGCGGAGCAAGCTCGGGGTAGGCAAGATAGTTTGCGGCAATGTGGCCTCGTATATGGTGGACGGGGATAAGCGGAACATTGAGCGCGTAAGCGCAGGACTTGGCAAAGTTCACGCCGACGAGCACCGCGCCGATAAGCCCCGGCGCGTAGGACACCGCAACCGCGTCAATATCGCGGCGGGTAATGCCGGCAGCCTCAATCGCCTTTTGCGCAAGCAGGGAAATCGACTCCACATGGCAGCGGGAAGCGATCTCCGGCACAACGCCGCCGTAAAGCGCGTGGAGCTTTGCCTGGGAGTAAATCTGATCCGTCAATATTTTTCTGCCGTCCTCTACAACGGCAACCGCTGTTTCATCGCAGGTGGATTCAAAGGAAAGTATCTTCAACTTTCTGCGCCTCTCTTAAAAAATTTTGTCATCAACAACGCGTCCTCGGTAGGGCGCTCATAGTAGTTTTTGCGTTCGCCAACGGGGACAAAGCCGTGCTTTGCGTAAAAGGCTATGGCAGGCGCATTCGATGCGCGCACCTCCAAGGTGACAAACACCAAGCCCCGCTCCTCGCACTTGCGGATAAGCGCATTCAAAAGCGCGTCCGCGATTCCGCGGCGGCGGGATTTTTCGCGCACGGCGACATTGGAGATATACCCCTCGTCCAAAACGTTCATCATCCCGACATAGCCCGCCGCCTCGCCGTTTTCTTCGGCGAGGAGAAAAACGTGCATTGCATCGGGAAGCTGCGTTTTAAGTTGCTCAAGCGTCCAGGGGACAGAGAAGCATTCCCTCTCTATCGCCGCAATCGCTTCTAAATGCTCACTGCGTACATCGCATACCGTAATATCCATGCGTCAGTGCGCCTCCGCCCAGCTTTGGCCGATATGCGCATCCACCGTGAGCGGCACGGAAAACGCCGCCGCGTTCTCCATTTCCTGCGTAAGAATTTCGCGCACACGCTCGGCCTCATTTTGCGGGCATTCCACAATAAGCTCGTCGTGCACCTGCAAAATGAGCCTTGCTTTCAGCCCCTCTTCGGCAAGGCGCTTGTGAACGGACACCATTGCAAGCTTAATCACATCCGCCGCCGTGCCCTGTATCGGCATATTAAGTGCCACGCGCTCGCCGAACGCGCGCAGCATGAACTTCGGGCTTTTCAGCTCCGGCATATCGCGACGGCGGCCAAACGCCGTGACAACATAGCCGTCCTCACGCGCCTTAGCCACAACGGAGTGCATATAATCGCGCACGCCGTGGTACTTTTCCAGATACGCTTCCATATACTCCTTGGCCTCGCTCTGCGAAACGCCGATATCCTGCGCCAGGGAAAACGCCGAAATGCCGTAGACTATGCCGAAGTTGACGGCCTTTGCCCGCGAGCGGAGCGTAGGCGTGACCTCGTTGACGGGGACATTGAAAACGTTCGCCGCCGTGACCGTGTGGAAATCCTCGCCGCTTGCAAAGGCGGCTTTCATGGTTTCATCGCCGGAGATGTGTGCGAGGATACGCAGCTCAATTTGGCTGTAGTCGGCATCGACAAGGCACATACCGGGCGCGGCGACAAACATTTCGCGTATCTTAGCACCGAGATTACTTCGGACGGGGATATTCTGCAAATTCGGCTCGGTTGAGGACAAGCGCCCCGTGGCCGTGACGGTCATTTGAAAGCTTGTGTGTATACGCCCATCGGCAGAAATGACCTTTAATAAGCCGTCGGCATAGGTGGATTTGAGCTTCGTGAGCGTGCGGTAATCCAGCACATCGTCCACTATCGGGTGCTTGCCGCGAAGCTTTTCCAAAATGTCCGCTCCCGTGCTCCAGCCGGTTTTGGTTTTCTTGCCGTAGGGCAGCATGAGCTTTTCAAAAAGCACCGTGCCGAGCTGCTTGGGGGAGTTGATGTTAAATTCCTCACCGGCGTAAAACCATATGCGCTGTTGAAGATCCTCTATATCCGCATTCAGGCTCTCGCCGTATTCATAAAGCGCGGCGCGATCCACGCAAAAGCCCGCGCGCTCCATATCCGCCAGCACTCGGCAGAGCGGAAGCTCGGCGGAGTAATAAAGCTCATTTAAGCCGTATTCCGTCAGCCTTTTCTCCAAAACGGGGTATAAGCGCCATATCCCCTCCGTGCCGACACATTCGCGCTCCAGGTAGCGCATTGAAACGCGCTCCAAGGAATAATCGCTGTCCGTGGCGGCGAGCAGGTAGGCGGCAAGGGAGATGTCGAACACAAAGCCCTCCGCGCTAAAGCCCTCGTCAAGGGCAAGGCGCATAAGCTCCTTTACATTGCACGCAACTTTCTTCACTTCCGGCGAGAAAACCGCTTTAATAAGCGCCGTGAACCCGTCAAGGCACAGCGTCCACGCGGCGCGGTAAACCTTTTCCCCATCGCAAAGCTCCAACACATCAAAGCCGTATGTAGGCGCTATGGCCACAAGCGTCCCCGCGGTGAGCTTTTCGGCAAGGGCAAAGGCTTCCTGCGGCGTTTCTAGCTCTATATGCTCAAAGCTTGATATTGCTTCCCCGCTCTCGGCTTCGGCTGCCGCTCCGCTTTCCGTCAATCCCCATTTTTCGATGAATTTATTAAAGCCCAAGCGTTTAAAAACGCCGTAAAGCTCTTTAGTATAATCATTCTTCCAAAGGCTGTCCTCCGGGTCAAATTCCAGCGGAACATCGCGCATAATGGTCGCAAGCCAGTAGGACATTTTGGCGCTCTCCTCGCCCAAGGCAAGCTTTTTGCGCGCGCCCTCTTTTATTTCAAGCTCATCAAGCTTTGCGTATATATTCTCTACGCTTCCGTAGCGCCGCACAAGATCAAGCGCGGTCTTTTCCCCTATGCCGGAAACGCCGGGGATATTGTCGGACGTGTCGCCCATGAGCGCTTTAAGGTCGATTATGCCATTGGGGGCAAAGCCGTATTCCTCTTCAAAGCGTGCGGGAGTGTACATCACGGTCTCGGTCTTGCCCATGTGGGTTTTCACGTTGCAAACCGTGGTTTTGTCAGAGATGAGCTGAAAGCTGTCCTTATCCCCTGTCACGACACAGCACGTCCAGCCCCGCTCCTCGCATATGCGCGAGGCCGTGCCTAAAATATCATCCGCCTCGTATCCGGGAAGCTCGTAGCGGCGTATGCCCATCGCGTCCAGCACGGCTTTGAGTATCGGCATTTGCACGACCAAGTCGTCCGGCATGGGCTTTCGCTGCGCCTTGTAGCCGTCATACGCCTTGTGGCGGAAGGTTGGCTCTTTCAAGTCAAAGCTGACGCAAACCGCGTCCGGCTTCACTTCCTCATAAAGCCGTCTGAAAACCGCGAGAAAGCCGTAGACGGCGTTTGTGGGCGTGCCGTCGGGCGCATTGAGCGCGCGCACGCCGTAGAACGCGCGATTAACGATGCTGTTTCCGTCTATTATCATCAAATTCATACTCTTGCCCTCATTTCTCACCGCGCAGTCGGATTATCTCATCGCGAAGCTGGGCGGCGATTTCGTATTCGAGCATTTGCGCGGCCTTGCGCATCTTCGCTTCAAGCTGGTCGATAAGCGTTTTGCGCTCATGCTCGGTGAGCTTAACGCCGCTTTGCTTCTTGATTTGCGTTGTGCCGGAGGATATTTCGATAAGCTCGCGCACGCTTTTTTGTATGGTTTGGGGGACTATGCCGTGCTCGGCGTTATATGCCATCTGCTTTTCGCGGCGGCGCGCCGTCTCGTCTATACAGGCGCGCATGGATGGGGTTATTGTGTCGCCGTACATGATAACCATGCTCTCGGCATTGCGCGCGGCGCGACCAACGGTTTGGATAAGGCTTGTTTCGCTGCGCAAAAAGCCCTCTTTGTCCGCGTCCAAAATCGCCACAAGCCCGACTTCGGGGATATCCAGCCCCTCGCGCAAAAGGTTTATACCCACAAGCACGTCAAATTCGCCCGTGCGCAGGTCGCGTATAATCTCCATGCGCTCAATCGTGCCTATATCGTGGTGCATATAGCGGCAGCGTATACCGGCGTTTAAGAGATACGCCGTCAAATCCTCCGCCATTTTCTTTGTAAGCGTGGTGACGAGCGTGCGCTGACCGCGGTCGATTTTGACGTTTATCTCGCCGATAAGGTCGTCTATCTGACCCTCGGTGGGGCGCACGATAATCTCCGGGTCTAATAGCCCCGTGGGGCGGATAATCTGCTCTACAAGCTGCCCGGCGTGCTCGCGCTCGTATTCGCCGGGCGTGGCCGAGACGAAGACGCGCTGATGAATGCGTTCTTCAAACTCGTCAAATTTCAGCGGGCGGTTATCAAAGGCCGAGGGCAGGCGGAAGCCGTACTGCACAAGCGCTTCTTTCCTCGCCCTGTCGCCCCGGTACATTGCGCGCACCTGCGGCAGGGTAACGTGGCTTTCGTCCACGAAGAGGAGAAAATCCTCCGGGAAATAATCTAAAAGCGTCATCGGCGGGCTGCCTACGGGTCTATCGGAGATGATGCGCGAATAGTTTTCTATCCCGCTGCAATAGCCCAGCTCCTGCATCATGTCAATGTCATAATCGGTGCGCTGTTTTATGCGCTGTGCCTCGATGAGCTTGTTGTTATCAGTGAAATACTTCACCTGCGCATCGCATTCCTCGCGTATGCGCTCTATCGCAGAGGCCATTTTCTCCTTGGTTGTTACATAGTGGCTCGCGGGGTAAATAACCGCGTGGGAAAGGTAGCGTTCGGGCGCACCGGTGACAATGTTTATTTCGCTTATGCGGTCTATCTCGTCCCCGAAAAACTCCACGCGCACGGCGCGGTCTTTCCAGTACGCGGGGAAGATCTCCACCGTGTCACCCCGGACGCGGAACTTGTTGCGCTCAAAGGCGACATCATTGCGCTCATAGCGCGCTTCAAGGAGCATACGCAAAAGCTCATCCATGCTCCAAAGCTGGCCGGGGCGCATGGAAATGGCCAGGTTTGCAAAATCGTCCGGCTCGCCGAGGCCGTATATGCACGAAACCGATGCCACAACTATGACATCCCGCCGTTCCAAGAGCGAAAAGGTAGCCGAGAGACGGAGACGATCTATCTCATCGTTTATGGAGCAGTCCTTTTCAATATAAGTATCCGTATGGGGTATATAAGCCTCCGGCTGATAGTAATCGTAGTACGAAACGAAGTATTCCACGGCGTTTTCCGGGAAAAACTCCTTGAACTCGCTGCAAAGCTGCGCGGCGAGGGTTTTGTTGTGCGCCAAAACGAGAGTAGGACGGTTAAGCCGGGCGATGACATTTGCCATCGTGAAGGTTTTGCCCGAGCCTGTAACACCGAGCAAAACCTGCTCATCCAGCCCGTTTTCGATGCCCGCCGTAAGCGCTTCTATCGCCTGCGGCTGGTCGCCCGTGGGCTTATATTGAGAAACCAGCTTAAAACCGTCCATGTCTTCTTCGCTCCGGTTGATAATTCTTAATACTAAATTATATCATCGAAGCTACAATACTTCAAGATTATTTTGCTCTCTTATCCAGCACTTCCAGCGCGCCGATGAGCATCTTTGCAGCTGTAGAGCGCGTGAGGTAAGAAGCGCTCACGCTCCCGTCCGTTACGCCGCAGGCCGTGAGATTGGCGCAGGCTTGCGCCGCTTCGGGAGAGAGGGTGTTATCAAGCTCGGCATAGGATACACTTGTAAGCTTCACGGCTTTATCGAGCATCATCGCGCCCTCTGCCTCGGTTATGGGCGCGTTCGGCTCAAAGGGCGCGGAATACGCCCCGCTTTGCACAACTCCGCGCATTGCCGCCGTGGCAACGTAGCCTTTCATCCACGCGGGGATTGCGCCGTCATCGCTGTAGCCCGTGGTCAAAACGGCGCTCACCGTCTCATCCCCCGCAAGGCACATACACATACTCAAAAACTCACCCCGCGTAACGGTCTTATCGGGGTTGAAGCAGTATTCGCCGCAAAGCTGCTCGCCGGTGAATATCCCGCGCTCGCACAGCGCCACCGCCGCATACTCCTCCGCCATGCCGCGCATATCGGAGTAGAGTACATCCTTCTTCGCCTTTTCTATCTTTATTATAACCGTAGCTTCCTGCGATACTGCGCCCTGCGCATCCGTGGCCTTATAGCCGAAATAGTCGCGGCCTTTCTTGTTGTCCTTGGGCGTGTAGACAAAGCTTCCGTCCTCTTTGACCTCTATCGTGCCTTTCACGGGCTGGGTCGTAACGGTGTAGGTAAGCGCCTCTCCCTCCGCGTCATATGCGCTGAGACTGCCGCCCACGGACACATTTTGATACGTTTTAAGCTCCAAATTCTCCGCCACGGGTGCGGCGTTGTCCGCAAAGGCGCTCGCCGTCAAGCTCGCCGAAAGCGTCAGCGCAAGCAAAAGCGCCGTAAAGGAAAGTGCAAATTTCTTCATTTAGCTGCCTCCTAATATCATGTCGCAGTTATTTTGCTCTGATTTTGGCTTTATATGCAATTTGCGGTAGACGCAGAGGCGGGTTTTATGCTATTATAGGCGCAAAGAGACTTAACGGAGGTTTTTCATTATGGAAATTACGGCTGCGGCACTGTGGCTGAACACAGTTTTTGCCGGCTTTGACGCGAGTATTACTCTCGCCGTGCATGAGCTTTATAACTTGTGCGGCGGCTTCTTCACGCCGTTTTTTGAGTTCATTTCGTTCTTCGGCAAGGACGGGCTGCCGCTTATCTGCATCTCGCTCCTGCTCACGCTTTTTAAGCCCACCCGTCGCTACGGCACGGCGATGTGCTTATCGCTTGCCGTGGGTGCGCTTATCACAAACTGCTGCTTAAAGGTGCTCATCGCGCGTCCCCGTCCGTATGCGGACGAGAGCAGCATATTCCATCAGCTTTGGCTTTTAGTCGGTCAAAACCTTGAAAGCGACAAGAGCTTTCCCTCCGGACACACCACGGCGGCCTTTGCCTCTATGACGGCGGTTTTCCTCGTGGGCGATCGGCGTTGGAGCTGGACGGCGTACATATTCGCCGTTTTGATGGGCATTGCGCGTATTTATCTTTGCGTCCACTTCCCCTCTGACGTGCTCGGCGGGATATTCGCGGGGCTTATCGGCGGCTTTGTCGGCACGTACATTGCCCGGCGCTTCCCGGAAGTGTGGTATGAAAAGTCTTTGTTCAAAAAGGCGGGTGGCTGAACGTGTTCGGATTCGGAAAGCTTAGATTCATAGGCGTAGACAAGAAGAAAATAGACGATGAAGAGCATATTGCCGACTATAATTCCGCCGAGGAGATAGGCCGCGTGCGCTTGGGCAAGCTGTGCCTATACTATCGCGACCTCGGCAAGAAATACTATGTTCCTTATGAGTATATCGACCGCTCCTTTACCCGCATAAACGAGTGCGCCCCCGATGACGGGCCTATAATCCATTACTATCGGCTCATCCTCGTGCATGACGGCAGGGAGTTTGCAAACCTCATCTTCAACGAGGAAAAGGACGTTGACCGCATTCACGCGCGCTTGAAAGAAATTCGCCCAGAAATCGAATACGGCTATATCCCGCCCGCTGACGGCAAGCGCACACGGCTTTCGTGAAAGGCGGTAGGTAGCTATGTACGATGTTGTTGCCCTCGGCGAATTATTGATAGATTTTACCTGTCAAGCGCTCGATGCAGACGGCTATCCCACCATGGCCGCGCACCCCGGCGGCGCACCGGCAAACTACCTCGCCGCGCTCAGCGCCTACGGCGCAAAAACGGCGCTCATCGGCAAGGTCGGACGCGATGCGTTCGGCAAAATGCTTCTCAACACGCTCTCCTCCTGCGGCATTTCAACCGAGGGAATGACAGTGTCCGATGAAGCATTTACTACACTTGCCTTTGTCACGCTCGATGCGCACGGCGAACGAGAGTTTTCCTTTGCCCGCAAGCCCGGGGCAGACACACTTTTGAGGTTTGACGAGGTAAAAAGCGATATAATAGATGCGTCCCGCGTTTTGCACTTCGGCACGCTTTCCATGACGGATGAGCCTGCGCGCTCGGCAACGCGCAAGGCCGTTGAATATGCCGCGGTGCACAATAAGCTCATAAGCTTTGACCCAAATCTGCGCAAGCCGCTTTGGAAAAGCGAGGCTGCGGCGCGCGAGGAAATGCTCTGGGGCTTAGCTCATGCCGATGTGGTGAAAATAAGCGATGAGGAAGTGGATTTTCTCTTCTCGCTCGCCCCTTTAGAGGGGGCACGGTACATTTGTGATGCGTTCGGCGTGAAGCTTGTGTACGTGACCTGCGGCGCGGCCGGGTGTTATTATAAAACCCCGCTCGCCGAGGGGTTTGTTGAAAGTCTCCCCGGCGTGAACGCCGTTGACACCACCGGCGCGGGTGATATTTTCGGCGGCTCGGCGATGTACGCGCTTTGCGTAACCGGCAAAGCGCCCGATGCGCTTTCCGCTGCGGAGCTTCAGGGCATTGTCCGCTTTGCGTCTGCCGCCGCCGGTTTATCCACAACAAAGCCCGGCGGGATATCGTCCGTGCCGAGCCTCGAAGCCGTGCATGAAGCAATAAAAACAGCGTATAGATAATAATAGTCCCGGAGAGTGAAGTCTCCGGGACTATTACGGCTTGAGGCTGTAGCAATAATGGTTTTTTATTGCTACAGCCCCAAGCTCAATCCGCCGAGCATTTTGAATACTTCAAAATGCTGCTTCGCCCGAAAAGCCTTTGTGCTCAAGGCTTTTCGACGGCGGTTTATTTGATTTGAGGCGGGTCTTGCCCCCTCAAGCTCCCCCGCTGCTCTGATATTTTTCATTTGAAGCATAGTTTTTTGACTGTAATAATAGTCCCGGAGAGTGAAGTCTCCGGGACTATTACGGTATGAAATGAAAAGGAAACGAGATGAAATCAATCTATCTTAATGTAACACTCAGCAAGTGAAATTATGCAACGGTGCGTTCAATCCACTTAGTCAGCTTTGCAAAGCCGTGAACCGTGTTGTAGTTCGCTGCTTTCTTCGCGGGAACGGCGCGACCCTCAATGTAGCCGCAGTCATAGCACATGAATTTGTCAATCTTGGTGTGGGCATCCATAACCATTTCTTTTCCGCAGCAGGGGCACTTCATAATCATATCCTCCTATTTTTCCATCGTGGCAGGGTTTTTACCTTGCTCAAAGTTTGTTTGTTATTTAACTTTCTATCTCTTTACGTTTGCAGTATACAACTTCGTTTGTGATTTGTCAAGCGGTCTTTGTGATTTTTTCGTCAAAACCGTAAAGTTTATTTATATCGCCGAAATTGTTGACTTTCGCCCCTCTCAGCGCTGGACTTTTCGCGCCGCATAAGGTAAAATACACAAAAGAAATTTGAGCTGATAGGAGTTGAACACTTGCGCCTGTCAGCTTAACAATCTCGGAGGACAATATGCGTTATATTGAAGTCAGTTTGAACACTCCCGCGCTGGAGCTGGATACCCGCTGTGAAGAGCTTGCCGCACTCGGCGCGGAGGGCTTTGTGATAGAAAACGAAGAAGATTTTCAGTCCTTTCTCGAAAACAACCGCCAGTATTGGGACTATGTTGACGAGAGCCTTGAATCCTCGTACAAGGGGGTCAGCCGTATAAAGTGCTACCTGACGGACGATGAGGCCGGGCGTGCGGTGCTCGCGCGGATTCAGGGTGCTTTCCCGCAGGCCGAGGCGGGCTACACCGAGGATAAGGACTGGGAAAACAGTTGGCGGGATTACTATGAGCCGATTGAAGTCGGGGAAAAGCTGGTTGTTGTGCCGGAGTGGATGGACGCGCCGGAAAGTGACCGCGTTCCGCTTCGCCTTGACCCCGGCATTGCCTTCGGCACCGGCAGCCACCCCACCACAAAGCTTTGCCTTGCCGCGCTGGAAGCGTATGCGCCCTCTTGTGAGCGTGTGCTGGATCTCGGCTGCGGCAGCGGAATATTAGGCATCGGCGCGCTGTTACTGGGCAGTGAAAAGTGCGTGGGCTGTGATGTTGACCCCAAAGCGCCGGAAGCCGCGCGCGCAAATGCCGCGCTCAACGGCATAGGCGCGGATAGGCTCTCGGTCTACGCCGGGGATATTATAAAGGATACGTCCCTGCGCGCGTTGCTCGGTGGGGGGTATCAGCTTGTGCTGGCCAACATTGTGGCGGACGTGATAATCTCGCTCAGTCCGCTTGCGCGCGCGTTCATGGCCGAGGGCGGTGTGTTCATCTGCTCCGGGATAATTGACGAGCGCGCCGAGGAGGTTCGCGCCGCTCTCACCCGCGCCGGTCTGAAAATTCTCGCCCACACGCACGAGGACGAATGGCACTGTTACGTGTGCAAGTGAGGGAGTAAAAGATAGAAATAAAAAAGTAACGTGAGGGATGGGCAATGGATGCACATAAGCTTTGGATGCTGCGGGATTTTATTGGGACAAACAAGGTGCTTTTTCGCATACCCGTGTATCAGCGCAATTACGACTGGTCGCGGACGATATTTATTTGGAAGCCAATCTCTCCGCGTGGTCGTGTATTCGTTTCATTGAAAGCTTAGTTACCGAGCTGGGCTTTGAAAAAGATGTGTTTACCTTCAACATCGTTGCCGAAGAAGCAAGCGACAGCGATGACGAGGATTAAACGAGAGCAGAAGCACACCCAAGCCGATTTTTGCCTCTTATTGCTTTTCAAAAACTCATTAGAACGCAGAAAGCCACCGTTTCGGAATCCGAAACGGTGGCTTTAGTGGTTGCGGGGGAAGGATTTGAACCAACGACCTCCGGGTTATGAGCCCGA
>CAZGFK010000044.1:0-13269 GCA_964524815.1 uncultured Oscillospiraceae bacterium | reverse complement strand
TAATCCCTCAACCGACCTAAAATCATCTTGCGGCAGAGAGAAAAATTCTACTATTCTTTATTATTAATTTTCAGTTGTTTATTCTTTTGTAGAGGGTAAATTCAATGTTGGAGAAGATTTCTTCAAATTGTCCGTTGCCCTCTTTCAATAATTGCTCCTCGCCCATGCGCGCGCAGGTGAGGAAGAAATCCACCTCGTCTAAGCTGTGGCCGTTTATGTCCGTGCGCAAAGAAACTCGCTCGGTGTTTAGATACAATGCCCTCGGTTTATAAAATCCTATAACGCAATCTTTCGGTGTGTTTTCGGAAATGTAATTATAGGTTTCAACAGAGCAGGGGGTGTAAGCGTACATAGTATAAAAGCTTTCAGGGCCTGTTGGGACTACGTAATCAAAGGTTCTCCGCTCGTATATTATCCCGCGCACGGCAGATGTGAAAGTGAGTAGGCACGCAATGCTCACAACGGCTAAACCGATGATGCTTTCTATTCGATTGAGCTTTACGGAGCTGTGCTCGGTGAGGAATACTATTCCTCTGTGTATTGCGTGCCCTGCGAATATCGGAACAAGCAGCATTACGGGGTATATATACCTCACGCCTTGGTTGTACGGCAGCATAGACACTACAAGCAGATACACAACGGCAAAAACCGTGAGGTGTGCTTCTTTTTTAAACCCGTCCGTTATTATACCGATTAGGGCGAGGAACAGCACGCAAATCGCGCATATATTGCTTAGCTTTGCGCAAAAAGAAGCTATTACGCCGTAGGTGTCTTCTCCCGTTTTTGTCATCATGGATAGAAAAATGTTGATCCAATTGATTGCGGCATTGTTGCAAATAAGCTCTATCCAAGCCTTTGCATTTCCGTAATAGCCTTTGATGTTTTTCAGCACCGTTTGTATTGTCACTCCGGCAAGGTCGGATGTGTTGCCTGTTGCCGGTGCAAGAATCGCTTCCGATATAAGCTTGAAAACGAGAAATATGACAAAAGGCAGAAGTACAGTCGCGGCCAGCTTCTTTCGGTTAAGGCCTGACGGGGTTTCTTTGCTGGCTTTCACATAGTAGATAACGCAGGCGAGAGCACAGGCAAAGAGAATGCTTATCCCGTTTAAGCGCGTTTCATAGGTATACCACAGCGAAATCCCAAGGAGCACACCGAGCACAAGCTTTTTTGTCTCCTGCTTTTCGTCGAGGAACAGCTCAAGAATAAAAAGTGAGAGTGTGGCAAAGAAAAGGAAAACCACATCGCTGTAGAGCGTGTTGATTTGAACGCTGAATTCATAGCACGCCGAGAAAAGAAAAGCCAGCATAAAAGAAAGCGCTTTCCCGAAACGGCGGCGCAAAAGAAAAAACAGAACACCGGCCATAAGCGCCAAAGCTATGGCAGAGGGGAGCTTATAGTAAATAATTGAGCTAAACCCAATGCGGTCAAAGCCGACAAGCTTATATACAAGCGCCAGCAGCAACGGATAACCCCAAACATATACTAACGAGCCTTCTAAAGCCTCATCGGGCAATTCGCTTGGGTGCATCAGCATATTAAGCTGTATCTGTTCATCAAATTTTCCCTCGGCAATGGCAATGCCCTCGGATATGTATGCGGCAAAATCGTCGCCCCAATAGCAAGTGTTTGTAAGGCAGAACACGCTTAAAAACATAATTGCGGCAACAATAAGCGCAAATAACAAATAATCGGTTTTCTTGTAGCTCATAATCCATGCGTCCGTTTCCTATATTTCTATTCTATTATACAGCATATCCCACAAAAGTAAATGAAAAATTGTGAGCGGGTAAAAAACGCGCTTATAGGACTTGCCCGAAGAGCGAAAATAGTATATAATTTTTTAATAGTTTGTCGAATACTATCACCGAGAAAGGAGCGGGCACGGCGATGAAGCTTATAGATGCAAACAGCGTTACGGTATATAACCCGGCGCAAAATGCCGCACCGGCGATTGACGCGCTCTCCCTTTCCGTTGACGCGGGGGAGCTTGTTGCCGTCCTCGGCAAAAGCGGCAGCGGCAAAAGCACGCTTGCGCTTGCGCTCAACGCCATGCTGCCGATAAGCGGCGGTGCGCTCACTGTTGCGGGCTATGACGTGCGCGATGAAAAGCGGCGCGGTCAGATCAGAAAAAGCTGCGGCGTTGTGCTCCAAGGATTGGATGAGCATTTTATAGCCCCTTACATATTTGAAGAGCTCGCCTTTGCGCCGCGTTGCTTCGGCGTGGAAGAGGACAAAATACCTGCGCGCGTGAAAGCAGCGCTGGCGGAAGTGAACATGAGCGGGTATGAGCGCCGCTCGCCGCAGCTATTAAACGGCGGGCAAAAAGCGCGCATTGCGCTCGCCGCCGTTCTGGCGCAAGAGCCGGATATACTCGTTCTCGACTCTGTGACGGATTATCTTACCCCGAATGAGCGGCGAGAGCTTATGGGTATTATTCTCCGTTTAAAGGCGCGCGGACATACGATTATCATGCTCTCCGACAATGCCGAAGAGACCGTGTCGGCTGACCGCGTAATCATCCTTGATGCGGGGCGGAAGCTTGCCGATGGCGCGCCGCGCGATATACTGACGGATAAATCGCTTATGGATAAGGCGGGGCTTGCCGTGCCCTTTGCCGCGCAATTGGCGCTCGCGCTTGAAAGCGCCGGGGCTTGGCGCGGTGAATTGCCGCTGACAGCGGCGGAGCTTGTGGAGGAAGTATGCCGATAGAGCTTAGAAATGTTACATATAGCTACTCGCGCGGCAGCCTTCCCGCAGTTCGCGGCGTGTCGCTTGAAATAGCGGACGGGGAGTACATCGGCATCATGGGCGCGGCCGACAGCGGCCAAACCACGCTTTTGGAGCTTATGGCCGGTGTAGTTCGCCCCACCGAGGGGACAATTACCCTTGACGGCGAGGATATAAACGCGAAAAAGTATGACAGAGCGCAGTTGCGCGTTGCCGTGGGGTATTTAATGCACCGCCCGGAGCGGCGTATATTTGAAACCACGGTTGAGCGCGATGTAGGCTTTGTTTTGCGTGGCACAGGGCTTAATCGCGCCGAGCAAACAGAGCGCATCAAAGCCGCGCTCACTCAGGCCGGGCTTAATTATGACACCATTGCCGAAAAATCCCCCCTTGCTCTGCCGCTTGATATCCAGCGGCGTGTGGCGCTCGCGGGTGTGCTGTGCGCCGATACGCGCACACTTCTCTTGGATGAGCCCTTCGCGGGGCTGGATCACCCTGCAAAGCAGGAGCTTATTTCGCTTCTGACCTCGCTCAATGCGCAGGGGAAAACGATAATAACGGTTACGCAGGAAGCGGACGCGCTCGCGGAAAACGCGGGGCGTATCGGCATAATGCGCGCGGGGAAGCTTGTGCGCATAGGCCGCACGAGGGATATTTTCTCGGATTACTATGACTTACTCAATAACGGCGTTACTGCGCCCTCTGTGCGCCTTATCGTGCAGCTTTTGCGTGAAAAGGGCGTGGATATGCCCGGTAACGTCATCACCCGCGAGCAGCTTATTGACCGTCTAAAAATAATCATGTGGAGGAAAATGAAATGACGCGCCTCCCGACGGGTATGTACCAGCCCGGTTATTCCGAGATACACGGCGTAAACGCCGCCGTGAAGATAGTGTGCTTTGTGCTTTTGGCGCTCGGCGTTGCGGCGGCGAACAGTCTGCCCGGTGCTGTGGCGGCGGTTACGGTTACGGCGGCCGTAATATACCTTTCTCAGCTTGAACTTGCCGTGGTTTTCGCGCCAATTTTGCGTTTTTGGGGGCTTGGCGCGCTCGTGCTGCTTGTCAACACCTGCTTTACCCCTTACGGCAAAGCTTTTTTCGAGTGGTGGATATTCGCACCCTCTCTTTCGGGCTTGCTGTATGCGCTCGGTGTTTTGCTGCGCGTGGTGCTTGTTATTCTTTTGGGCGCGGTGCTTGTTTTGACGACTTCGCCCATCACGCTTACCTACGGCATGGAGCGGCTTTTATCGCCCCTTGGCCGTGTCGGTGTTCCTGTTTCCGATATTGCGCTCGCGCTTTCCGCCGCGATTCAGTTTATTCCCGCCCTCTATGCCGAGGGGGAGACCTTGCGCAAAGCGCAGACGGCGCGCGGCGCGCGCTTTACAACGCGCAATTACTTTGAAAAAGCACGTTCACTCATGCCTCTTGCGGTTTCCGTGTTTGTCGGCGCATTTCGCCGCGCGGACGAGCTTTCAAAGTCCATGGAAGCGCGCGGCTGGGCTTGCGATTGTGCAGACTTTACCCCGCGCGCGAAAGGGGAGCTTACGCTGGCCGATTGCTCTGCTTTATTAGTCAGCGCTGCGCTCTTTGCGCTGGAAGTTATAATTCTTTGATAGGTTGTTTTATCTATGTCTAAGGTGAAAAAAGCGATGATAACGGCGGTGTGCATTGCGCTTTGCGTTTCGTTCATGCTGCTTTTGCGCGTCTTGCCCGGTGCGGGCGCGATATACAGCCCGCTTTTGACGGGCGTTATCGTGTGCGCCGTGACCTGTGGGGCAGGGTGCGGGGCTCTGTGCGCCGTGGCGGGCGTGCTGCTGTCTGCCGTTATTAACGGCGCGCCGTCTGCGGCCTTGCTTCCCGCTGTGCTGGCAGAGGGCATAGTGTGTGCCCTTATATCGGGGCTTATCATCGCGCGCGTTCACTTATCGCCGTATAATACGCTCTACGCCGCGCTCCTTTCCGGCCTTTTGATAGGGTGCGCCGTGGGCGGAATTGTGCAGGGACTGTTGTTTGCCCCGAAAGCACCGGCTTTTTGGGTGTGGGCGGGGGGCTACTTTGTGTCGTCTCTGCCGGGAATGATAATCATGCTTGTGCTCGTGCCGGGCATATTGCGCGCGCTAGCCGATGCCGGGCTTGTGCCGCGCCGCGAGTTAAGTACAAAGGAGCAAACCAATGGAGATTAAAAAGAGAAGAATTGAACATCTTGACACGATGCGCGGAGTGTGTCTGCTATTCGTGAATTATTTTCACTCCAGCATAAGCCTTGCGTTTTTCCAGTATGTCTCCGCGATTTGCGTCCACCCGTTTCTCTTCATGGCGGGCTACTTTTTCAACACCAAGCACTCGCTGGGCGATACTTTCAAAAAACGCGTGCGCACCTTACTTTTCCCGTACTATGTTTTCGGACTTGCGTATTACGTGATGTGGCTTGTGGTGTTTGCGGGGCAGGATAGGGATATAATCGACCCTCTGCGCTCGGTCTTGTATATGCCGACAGGGGCTTTTCCCATTGAGCCGTCAATATATTTTCTTCCCATGATGTTCGGCGCGAGTATGCTTTTTGCGATTATTCAAAAATGCGTAAAGCCGGAGTGGCTAAAGCTTGCGCTTGTAGTGTCGATCACGGTTCTCGGCAATGTTTGGACGCGCATTTTCGATTTTCGCTTGCCTTTGGCGCTTGATTGCGCGTTCGGCGTGCTCATTTACATATACTTGGGCTATCACGGGCGCACGCTCATTGCGCTTGTGGATCGCGGTGTGGAGCTTATAAACTCCCGCATACTGCGCTTGGTGCTGTATTTCACGGTTGCCGTGCTCAACTATATCTGCATCATCAGCAACTATATGCCGAATCTCCGCAACGGAGTGTGGAGCTATATTCACTTTACCCATCTCAATACCTGCACCACCATGCTTTTGTGGATATACTTCTTCCGCTGGTTTGAAAAGCCGCGCGTTTTTGCGCCTATCCGCAAGGTTTTGAAATACATCGGCGAAAACTCAATGGTGTTCATGTGCTTTAGCCATGTTGGGCTTTATATCGGCCTCTTTATCGTCAATCGCTTGCCCTTTACGGGTACGGTCAGGGATTTGCTTTACTTCCTGCTCGGTACGCTTGCCGTTGTGCCGATAGTGTTTATCTTCAACAAAACAAAGCTTCATTATATCTTCGGGAAATAGGAGACGATTAACATGATAAAGGATATTTACATGAAAGCCGCCGAGCTTCACGGCCATTGCTGCCCCGGGCTTGCTATCGGCGTTCGCGCCGCGGCGGAAGCGGTGGAGCTTTTGGGCGTCACGCGCCGAGGGCATCATCTTTACTGCATTGCCGAGAGCGCCATGTGCTACCTTGACGGGATACAGTGGGTGTTCGGCTGCACATCAGGCAACCGCAATCTTGTCGTGCGCGAGCGCGGCAAAACCGCATTTAATTTCTATGACAGAGCCGGCGGCAAAAGCGTCCGCTTCCTCGCAAAGCCTCAGCCGGACGGGATGACGCGCGAGGAAAAGACGGATTATATCCTCACTGCGCCCTTTGACGAGGTGTTTGAAAAAACGCCTGTTCGCTTTGAAGCGCCGCCCGATGTGCATATAAGGTTTCCCGCTCGTAACTGCCCCGTGTGCGGCGAAGAGTGTGCCGAGCCTTATTTGCGCATTAAAAACGGCGTTACCGTCTGCCTTGACTGCGCGGAAAAGGAATAAGAGAATATAAAAAGCTGTCTGCGAAAACACATGGTTCTCGCAGACAGTTTTTTATATTCTTGGCTTTACTCTATAATTGAAGTGCTGTTGCTTATCGGCATTGTAAGCGCGTTTATAAGGCAATTCTTCGCGCCCTCAACATCCCGCGCGAGGAGATATTCATAAATCTGCTGAGTGTATTCAACCACAATGTCAATGCCGTTTTTCTTAACAAACATTGCGTACATACCCTTTTGCGGCTGAACGGTGGAGTTATATAAAAGCGTAAAAATAGTGTTGTCACTGAGCATATACATACGCTTAAAAAAGCCCAGTACCGCTGTGCAAAAGCTGTCGATATCGCGCTCGCGGTGCATATCATCCAAAAACGGAAGCAGAGTGCGTATTTCATCATCGGTGGCGCGCTCTATAACAAGCTGTGCCACGAACGGGTCAAGCGCAATTCGCGTTTCGCAGAAGGAGCGTATATCGTGCTTATTCAGCTTCCCGCCGCGATAGCGCATTACGGAAAGCAGCGCTTCCGGTGTGCCGTTTGTGCGGTAATCGGCCACATATGTCCCGTGGCGCGGCTTAATCTCAATAAAACCCTTTGCCGCAAGCTCGCTCATGCCGGAATTAACTATCGTCAGGCTCACGCCCATCAGCTCGCATAGCTCCCGCGCGGGAGGGAGCTTTTCGCCTACCTTTAGCTCTCCGGAGAGTATTTTGTCCTCAATCGCCTGTACAAATCGCTCCTTGACAGAGGGAACGGACAGTTTATCAAATGCCATGTTTTTGCCTTTCGTTATTTGATGAAATGATATTATCACAATGCTCGCTTCCCGTCAAATGCTGAAAGAGGCGGAAAGCAATTTTCCGCCTCTCCTGCAAGGGATCTAAAGCATCTATCATATGTACAACGCAAAGTTGTTACATAGCTAATATTTCCTTTATGTTATACTCGTTCCCGGTTTCCAAAACGGTGTTGTCTCCGTGGCATTTGGGGCAGAACTTGCCGTATTTAACCGTGGAATAGCGTTCGTTGCAGTCAAGGCAGACTGTTACCGCTTTTACTTCCTCGCATTTAAGCTCTGCATAGCGGATGTAGTCCGAGCGTTTTCTGGCCCATTCCCAGCAGTCGGTTAAAAACTCCGGCAGTATGCCGCTGACCTCGCCGATTTCAAGCGTAACTCGTCTTACGTATTTGAGCTTGCTTTCTCGGCAAACGTCCTCCACGGCGCGTATAACATAAAGCACAGTGCCAAGCTCGTGCATGGTTTATTCCTCGCCTTTCGGCAAAACGGCGTTTGTAATTCTTTTTACGGTCAGCTTTGCCGCGCGCTTCATGCCGTGCTTGAGTATGGCTTGCTTGGAATAGTCGCCGTTTATGTAATTTGCAAACTCCGGGCGTATACGCACGAGGTGCATTGCGTCGAAATTGCAGCGCGTTGTGCAAATGCCGCAGCCGATGCATTTGTTCTGGTCAACCCATGTTGCTCCGCAGCTGAGGCAACGGGAAGCTTCAAGCTTAACCTGCTCCTCCGTGAGCGCAATGCGGTTATCCTGCATGGTTTTGGTTTTGCTCTCATCGTGCTTAATTTCCTGCCTTGTCGGGGCGGAAAGCTTTTCAACGGGAATCACGGCCTTGGCCTTGTCAAACTCGTTAAACCGTCTGAGATTGCGCGCTATCGTCAGGCTGTGTCCGGGGTGAACAAAGCGGTGAATGCTCGTTGCGCCCTCGCGGCCTGTTGCAATGGCATCAATGGTGAATTTCGGCCCTGTGGTGCAGTCGCCGCCAGCGAATATATCCGGCTCGGAGGTCTGGAAAGTAACCGGGTCGGAGCTTACCAAACGCCCATCCGCCGTTTCGGCTTTTGTGCCGGTTAAAAGCTTGCCCCATACAGAGCTTTGGCCGATTGATATAATCACGTTCTCGCACGGTACGGTTATAGTTTCACTTTCATCATACTTCGGGGCTAAAGCGTCATTTTCGTCGCGCACGGAGATGCAGCGCTTGAACACTACACCCGTGACCTTGCCGTTTTTGCCGAGTATTTTCGCAGGCCCCCAGCAGTTGTTGATAATAACGCCCTCTGCCAAGGCTTCGTCCTTTTCATCGGGGACGGTGGGCATATCTTCGTCCTTTTCGAGGCAATACATATTCACGCTGCCATTACCCAGTCTCGTGCACGTGCGCGCCACGTCCACAGCCGCGTTTCCGCCGCCAATGACGATGGTGTTGCCCGCAATGCCTGTGATTTCGCCGCGATTCACGGCTTTGAGGAAGTCTATACCGCTCGTGACCCCGCAAAGCTCCTCGCCCTCTACCTTTGCGCGAAGCGCGTTTTGCAAGCCGATTGCGACATAAAAAGCTTTGTAGCCCTCTTTGCGAAGCTCGTCTATGCTGATGTCCTTGCCGACCTCGGTGTTGCAGCGAAACTCCACGCCGAGCGCTTTGAGCACATCAATTTCGGCGTTCACAACATCCTTTTCCAAGCGGAAATTGGGAATGCCCTTTGTCAGCATACCGCCGGGGATAGCGTCTTTTTCAAAAACCGTTACGGGATAGCTCATCTCCGCAAGATAGTAAGCGCACGTCAAGCCCGCAGGGCCTGCACCGATAACGGCGATTTTTTCTTTGTAGTTTTCCTTGCTGCCCTTGTGGCGGACAATGTCGGGCACATAGCGCGTTTCGGGGTCAAGCTCCAAGCGGGAAATAAACTTTTTGATTTCGTCAATTGCGATGGGGTCATCCACCGTGCCGCGCGTACACGCGTTTTCACAGCGCTTGTTGCATATGCTGCCGCAAACGGCGGGGAAAGGGTTATCCTGCTTTATAAGCTTCAAAGCCTCGGCATAGCGTCCCTCGGATGCCATGCGCACATAGCCCTGCACGGCGATATGCGCGGGACAGGCGGTTTTGCACGGGGCAGTGCCCGCTTCGTAGCAGTTTATTTGGTTGTCCTCGCGATAGTTGTAGTTCCAATTCTTGCGGCTCCAGCCCGGCGTTTCATCGGGTAGGGGCTGCTTGGGGTAGCGCACAGGCCCTTCTGTGGAGCACAGCTTTTGCCCCAGCTTTGCCGCGCCTGATGGGCATACCTCTACGCACTTGCCGCAAGCCACGCAGTTTTCCGTTGTGACCTCGGCACGGTACGCCGATGCGGAAAGATTCGGCTGATTGAATAGCTGGGAACAGCGCAAGCCGTAGCACGAGCCGACAGTGCAGTTGCAAATTGAAAAAATCTCGTCCGGGCCGTCGCCGTTTGTGATTTGGTGCATATAGCCGCATTCCTCGGTGCGCTTGAGCAGGGCGACTATTTCATCATAGCTTGCCTTGCGCGCCTTGCCGTTTTCGGACATATAATCGGCATAGTCACCCAAGAGAATGCAAACCTCGTCCTCTAACTCGCCGCAGCCTTTTCCGAGCATACGCATTGATCGGCGGCATTGACACGCCGTGATTGCAAACTGGTCGCGCTCCTTGTATTTATCCAGCCAGTAGGAAATATGCTCTATATCCAGCGCTTGGCTTTCCTTTTCTATAGCTTTTTCAACCGGAATTACGTGAAAGCCCAGCCCCGCGCCGCCGGGCGGCACCATGTGCGAAAGCTGCTCCAACGGCAGATAGGACATTCTCTCGCTGAACTCCGCCGCGCGCGGGTGCTCTTTTATAAGCTCATCGTCCAGCGTGAGATTTTCCGAGCTGCCCACAACAAAAACGGGGATAACATATTGCTTGTGCCTATCTGCATTGTGCCAGTTGTATTCGATTAAGCCTATTTTGGCTATCTCATCAAGAAGCTTTTCTACTCTTGCTTCGTCCCATTTATTTTTCTTTGCCAGCTCCGCAGCGGTAATCGGCTTTCTGACTTCCATTTTGAGCATCAGCTCTGCCATCTCGTCCGTCAAAAGCTCATCGAGCATCCAATACTCCGGCCTGGACTCATCCATTTTTACAAGACCGAGCTTAACATCAATGCAGTCGGTTATCATTTTGCCAAGCTTAACTATGTTTTTGCGCAGCATTTTTAATTCCCCTTTACGCATCGTGAAGTGGTGAAGTGTTCACAAGATGATAATAGCATAGTTTTATTCCGAATGCAAGATTTTTTTCAATTGAGGTAGTATTATTTTCGATAATAAAAAAGTCTTGAAAATGTCCGTTCATTTTCAAGACTTTTTACTGTTGTTATATTCTTTTATTCCTTTACTCCGACAACCTGATACATTTCGTCATCGGATATTTCGGTCACCACGGTGAGATGCTTTGCGAAAATTGATGCAAGCTCTTCTGAGGGCATAAGACCCATAGAAACGTGGCTTGCCGCGCCGTGGTGGTGTGCGTCAATGGTTTCGCGGCTCGCCCCGTGCGCCACGGTCAAGCGCCCGCCGGGGGCAAGGAGCATTGAAAGATGCGCTATCAGCTTCTCCGGTTTGGAAAAGTGCGGAAAAGCGTTGTATATCACAATCGCGTCAAAGCCCTGTCCGACTTCTGCTGTCTCCACATCGCCGCAAATAAACTTCACGTTTTCCGCCGTGAACTTGCTCTCGGCTATCTTTATCATTTCCGGGGAAATATCCACGCCCGTCACGCTCTGCACCCTGCGCGCAAGATAGTCCGGAATGAGCACACCCGTGCCGCAGGCAACATCTAAAACGCGGCAGCTGCTTCCTACACCGGCGTTATCCAAAATGCGCCCTATTTTTTCGTCACTGCGCACCATTTCCGCGTCCCATGTCGGCGCGCATTTATCGAAGAACGCTTTTATATCGCCTTTATTTATCATGTAATCTACCTCACTTAACGTATTATCCGAAAAAGCTTTCAGTGTCGATTTTGCAGTAGCCGCCGAAGCTCGTGGGGTAGGAGAAGATCTCTTCCGCCAGCTCCTTGCCGAGAAATGCCGTTGTAATCTCGTTCGTTTTTTCAATCATGTCGATGTCCTCAAATCGGTCGGGATAAACGGCTTTTGCTGTGTACCATGTGTTCATTAGCGCGGTTTCAAAGTTGGTGTAATAGGCGTTGTACGCCATTTCGAGGTACACTTCGCCCGTCTGCCACGCCTTGCACGTGTCGAACATCGTGGGGTCTTCCTGATATAGCGGGGTGATATTTTTCACGGCCGCCGCGTCAATAATGATAACGTCCATATCATCGCCGAGTGCCACGAACTTTTCCGCATCTATCGCGCCAACGCCGTCAATGCCGAGGTCGGTCACGACATTGCGGACATTTGCCACATCAAATGCGGCATAGTGTTGGCAGGTCATAAGGTGGTTTGTCGTGCCCCAGTTGCCGAGGCCGCAGATGTATACGCCGGGCTTCTCCTCGTCCTTTATATCCGCCGTGCGCGCGGCAATATCGGCCTTTTCGTTTTCAATGAAGCTCAATAGCTCCTCGGCGCGCTCGGTTTTGTTGAATATCTTCCCCAAAAGGCGCAGGGATGCGGCAAGGTCAGAATCAAATACACCGTCCGGACCGATTGCGAGCGTAACCACGGGGATACCGAGCTGCGCTTGAAGTGCTTCGGCCTTTTCAACGTCCTCATACTCGGATATCACTATATCGGGGTTGCAGGAGAGTATTTTTTCGCTCTCGGCGGTCTGCGCGTTCGGGCCGCCCACGCCGCAAGAGGGGAGCGCGGCGAAGCTTTCGCCGTAGGCGAGCACGTAAGGCCGCGCCACAAGGTCAAAAAGCGCCGGGCGATCGGATAGGGAAGTGTTGTCTATATCCTCTACGCCGCAAAGAAGCGCCACATCGCCTACGTAGCTGTAAAGCCTCAGCGCACCCGCGCCTATGCATACTACGCGCTTATAGCTGCCCGGCGTTAAAGTAAGCTCGCGGCCTATCATGTCTATTATCGTTTCACTCTGATTGGCAGAGCCTTGCGCCGCTTCTGCGCTTGCCGGAGTCTCTGCGGGCGCGGAAGAGCACGCACACAGCGCCGTGAGCGCTGCGAGAACTAGAAGCGCGGCCAGCAGCCTTTTAATTTTCATATTGCTTTCCTCCCAGTATAATTTTCTTGCCCTCAAGCTCAATTACTCTTGAGTTGATTTCAAATATATCGCGTATGACCTCTTGCGTCATAGCTTCCTCGCCGCCGGAGTATTTCACCCTGCCGTCCTTGAGGAAAAAGAACTTATCGCCGAAGTAGAGTGCTTGGTTAAGGTCATGCAGGGAGCTTAGTATAGCAATGTTTTTCTCCCGCGCCACCTTTTTGGCCTCTTCTATAATAAGCTCCTCGTTTGCCATGTCGAGGTTGCCTGTAGGCTCATCGAATACCAAAAGCTTGGGCGACTGCGCCAAGGCTCTCGCGATTGCGATTTTCTGCTTTTCGCCGCCGGAGAGGTTTTCCGCATTCCTGTCGGCAAAGGCTTCTAAGCGCATATCTTTTATTATTTCATCCACAACGGCGTAATCCTCTTTTCCTGCGCGCAGCCCGAAATAGGCAACGCGCCCCATGAGAATGGAATCATACACCGTCAGCGCGCCGAAATGAATGTGTTGCGGCACATAGGCCACGTATTGCGCTCGCTCAGCACGCGAAAGCTTTAATAAATCCACTCCGTCAAAGCGGATTTGCCCCGCGCTCGGTGTTTCAAGGCCGAGGATGTTTTTAAACAGCGTTGTCTTGCCCGAACCGTTTTTGCCCAAAAGTATGCCGATTTCGCCGCTTTTCAGCTCCAAATTCACGTTGTTGAGCACGTTTTGCGCGCGTTTGGAGTAGCTGAAGCACAAATTTTCCACACTCAGCATTTGCCGTGCTCCTCCTTGGTGAAGATTATTGCCACGAAGAACGGCGCGCCCAAAAGTGATGTGATTGCACCCACGGGTAAGGCCGAGCCGCCGCCCATG
>CAZGFK010000043.1:6031-13278 GCA_964524815.1 uncultured Oscillospiraceae bacterium | reverse complement strand
CAGTCGTTCTTCCTGCGCTACCCGCAGGAGCGCGCGATAACCGGGCTTTTGAACGAAATAAGCTCACAGGCGGGCGTGAACTACGGGCTTATGGCCTCTTCCGTGGTGCTTGTGGTTATCCCGGTTTTGGTGGTGTATGTGCTGCTGCAAAAGCACATAATAAAAGGGCTTACGGCAGGCGCGGTAAAGGGCTGATGAACGAGGCGAAAAAGGTTGGGTGAAAGTATGTACCGTGTGGTTTTGATAGACGATGAAAGAATGATAGTGGAGGGGCTGAGCCGCGTTATAAAGTGGGACAGCTTCAACTGCGCCGTTGTCGGCACGGCAAACGATGCCGCCACGGGCGCGGCGCTCATCCGCTCTTTAAAGCCGCATATTGTCATCACCGACATTAAAATGCCTGATCAGGACGGGCTTAGTATGCTCGCCGGGCTTAAAAGCGAGTTCCCGGAGATGCAAATTGCCGTTTTGACCGGGTACAGAGATTTCAACTATGCGCAGGAAGCGATAAAGCTGGGCGTGTCGCGCTTTTTGCTCAAGCCCTCGCGCATGGACGAGCTTAACGAGGCCATTACGGCGATGAAAGAGAAGCTTGATAAGCTGCCGCAGTCTGCGCTAGACAGCGCTGACCCTGCCGACCCTGTCGACAGCGAGCTGCCCGCAGGCGGCCACGCGGCAAGCTTCACCGTAAACCAAGCCAAGGCCTACATAGAAAAAAACTACGCCCAAAAGCTTACCTTGCAGGACGTGGCGGACAAATGCTACGTCTCCCAGTGGCACTTATCAAAGCTCATCAATAAATACGCCGGGTGCAGCTTCTATGAGCTTTTAAACAGCGTGAGAATTGAGCGCGCCAAGGAGCTTTTGGCCGACCCGCGCTTAAAAATCTGCGACATAGTGGAGATAGTCGGCTTTTCGGATGCGGCGCACTTTTCAAGAGTGTTTAAGCGCACCGTAGGCATGAGCGCGAACGAATACAGAAACAGCTTGAAAATGAGGGAATAACCATGCAATACGGCCATTTTGACAACGAAAAGCGGGAATACGTCATAGATAGACCGGATGTTCCCGTCTCATGGACGAATTATATCGGCAACGGGAAAATGTACGGCGTTTTCAACCACACGGCAGGGGGCTACCTCGTGTGCGGCAGCTCCGAGTACGGGCGCTTGACGCGCTTTAGGGCGAACAATGTCGGCATTGAGGGGCCGGGACACTACGTATATCTCCGCGATAACGACACGGGGGATTACTGGTCCGTGTCTTGGCAGCCTGTGGGCAAGGACATGGAGCACTATTCCTGCCGCCACGGGCTTGGCTATACAAAATACCTCTGCGATTATTCCGATATCCGTGCCGAGCAAACGCTCACCGTGGCGCTTGACGCGCCCGTGGAGCTTTGGCGCGTGGAGCTTGAAAACAAGAGCGGGCGAGAGCGGAACATAAGCGTGTTTTCCTATGCGGAGTTCAGCTTTCACCAGATAGATATGGATAATCGCAACTTCCAAATGAGCCTTTACGCCACGGGCAGCCGATATGTTGACGGTGTGATAGAATATGAGCTGCACTATGAGGAAAACAGCCGCCTCTTCTTCACCTGCGACACGCTCCCCGACGGGTATGACTGCCTGCGCGATACCTTCATCGGCGCATACCGCACCGAGCGCAACCCCATCGCCGTGGAACGCGGGGAATGCTCTTCCTCTGCCGAGACGGGCGGCAACCACTGCGCCGCGCTGAAAAAGAACATCACGCTCCGCCCCGGCGAAAGGGCAAGGCTTGTGTTCATGCTGGGCGAGGGCGATGCGGACGCGGGATGCGCGGCAAGGGCGAAATATACGCCGCAGGAAGCGGACGCACAGCTTGAAAAGCTGCGCCGCTACTGGGATGAAAAGCTTTCCCGCTTGCAGATACAAACACCCAACGAGGGCATGAACACGGAGATTAACATCTGGAATCTCTATCAAAGCGAAATAAATGTGATGCACTCGCGCTTTACTTCCTTTATCGAAGTCGGCGGTCGTGTCGGCCTCGGCTATCGCGACACCGCGCAGGACGCGATGACCATACCCCATTCAAACAGCGCCAAATGCAAGGAGCGCATAGTGCAGCTCCTGCGCGCGCTCACCTCGAGCGGGTACGGCCTGCACCTGTTTGAGCCGCGCTGGTTTGAAAAAGACGGCGAGGAGCAGTCATTCAAATCCCCCACGGTTGTCCCCACGCCGGATAAAAGCCAAATCGTACACGGCTTAAAGGACGCGTGCGCGGATGATGCGCTGTGGCTTGTGATGGCTGTGGTGCAGTATATAAAGGAAACGGGCGAATTCGGCTTTGCCGATGAGGCGGTAACCTACGCCGACGGCGGAGAGGGCACGGTTTATGAGCACTTGCAGCGCATACTGGACTTCTCTGCCCGTCAGGTAGGGCAAAACGGCATATGCAAGGGGCTTCGCGCCGACTGGAACGACTGCTTAAACCTCGGCGGCGGGGAGAGCGCAATGGTGAGCTTTCTTCATCATTGGGCGCTTTCGGGCTTTGCCGGGCTTGCCGAGCGCCTGGGGCGCGAAGATGACGCAGCCAAAGCGCGCGAAACCGCCGCTAAGGTCAAGGAAACCTGCGAGCGCGTGCTGTGGGACGGGGAGTGGTATATCCGCGGCATAACCGCCGACAACCGCAAAATCGGCACGCATGAGGATAAAGAGGGCAAGGTGCACATGGAGAGCAACACCTGGGCGGTGCTTTCGGGGGTGGCCTCGCACGAGCACGGAGAGAAAGCCATGGACAGCGTGGATGAATACCTTTATACGCCCTACGGCCTTATGCTCAACGCCCCGTGCTACACCGTGCCCGACGACGGCATCGGCTTTGTCACGCGCGTATACCCCGGCTTAAAGGAAAACGGCGCGATCTTCAGCCACCCCAATCCGTGGGCGTGGTGCGCCGAGGCCATACTCGGCAGAGGCAGCCGCGCAATAAAGTTTTATAATGCCTTGTGTCCCGCACTCCAAAATGATAAAATAGAAATACGCCAAGCAGAACCGTATTCTTACTGCCAGTTTGTGGTCGGCAACGCGCATCCGGGCTTTGGCCGGGCGCGCCACCCGTTTATGACAGGCTCATCCGGGTGGGCGTACTACGCGGCCACGCAGTATATCCTCGGTGTACGCCCGGAGTATGACGCGCTCACGGTAGACCCGTGCATCCCGGCAGAGTGGAAGGAGTTTTCGGTAAAGCGTGTTTGGCGCGGAGCAACGTACAATATCCGCGTTTTCAACCCCGACGGGGTTGAAAAGGGTGTTAAACGCATACTTTTCAACGGCGAAGAAACCGATTGCTTGCCGGTTATGCCTGAGGGGAGCGTCAGCACGGCGGAAATAATAATGGGATGAGGACAAAAAGATGATCAAGTTCGGCACAGGCGGCTGGCGCGCGATTATTGCAGACGAGTTCACAAAGGCGAATATTCGCCTTTTGGCGGCGGGGCTTTGCGCGCTGATGGAAAAAGAGGGTCACGCGGGTAAGGAAATCTGCGTGGGCTATGACAGGCGCTTTCTATCCAAGGAATCGGCGCACTGGGCGGCGGAGGTTTTGGCAGGGTACGGGTTTAAGGTTTACATGGTCAACCGCTCTTCGCCCACGCCTCTTATAATGTTTTTGGTGAAAACGCATGAAATGCCCTACGGCATGGCCGTCACGGCAAGCCACAACCCCGCCGTATATAACGGCATAAAGGTGTTCACTGCCGGTGGCCGCGATGCCGACAGAACGGTCACGGCGAAAATTGAGCAAGAGGCCGCAGCGCTTGAGGGAAGCGAAATAAAGAGCATTGACTACGATGAAGCGCTTGCCTTGGGGCTTGTGCGCGAGGAAAACCCCACGAACGAGTATATAGACAGCGTTTTGGCCTCGGTAGACGTGGAAGCTATCAAAAAAGCGCAGCTTCGCATTGCGCTTGACCCCATGTACGGCGTGAGCCAAACCTGCCTGAGCATGATACTCATGACCTGCCGCTGTGACCTGGAGATAATTCACGATAGGCACGATACGCTCTTCGGCGGCAAGCTTCCCGCCCCGAATGAGGACACTATGGGGCCGCTCTCGGCCGTGGTGCTGGATAGATATCGCTGCGACCTCGGCATAGCCACGGACGGCGATGCCGACAGAATAGGCGTTATAGACGACAAGGGACAGTTTGTCCACCCCAATAAGCTTCTTGTGTTGCTTTATTACTACCTTGTGAAATATCGCGGCTGGGAAGGCCCTTGCGTGCGCAATAACTCCACCACGCACCTGCTTGACCGCGTGGCCGAGGGGCTTGGGCAAAAGTGCTACGAGGTGCCGGTAGGGTTTAAGTGGGTCTCCGCGAAGATGACGGAGACGGACGCTGTTATCGGCGGAGAAAGCTCCGGCGGCTTGGCCGTTCGCGGGCATATCTCCGGCAAGGACGGCATCTATGCCGCCGCGCTCTTGGCCGAGATGATAGCCGTGACGGGCAAAAAGCTTTCCGAGCTTTATGAGGAGATTTGCCGCCTTTACGGCGAGCTTGCCTACTCGGAAGCATCCTTTACCATGACGCACGAGCGCAAGGCCGAGCTTCAAAAGTATCTCTTTGAGGATATGGCCTGCCCGGAGTTCGGCGACAATGTCAAGCGCGTAAGCCGCGAGGACGGGTGCAAGGTGTATTTTAAGGACGACAGCTGGGTTATCTGCCGCTTCTCCGGCACTGAGCCGCTTTTGCGTATGGCCGCCGAAGCCGAAACGAAAGAACAGGCCGATGCGTACATTGCCAAATGGCGTGACTTCTTGGGGTTGTAAGCTGCGGTTGCCCTCTCAGTCAGTCTGACGGCTGACAGCTCTCCCAATGGGAGAGCCGAGAAAGAGAGCGGCGCTTAGCCCCGTACCCCCCTTGCCTCTCCCGGCGGGAGAGATGGCACGGCGTAAGCCGTGACGGAGAGGGCTGAACAATATCAAAAACCGAGGCTTCTACACGGAAGCCTCGGTTTTTTGCGCCTAATTCATGCCTAATTCAAAACCGAAGTCCTCTCCGGCTTATCCGAGGGCGATATGTAATATTACAAGTTGGCCGAGTGTTTAACTAAAATAATTTCTTGTTTTCGCATTATTATTATTTCGTTTTCTTCAAAAATCTTTCCAATCGCACGAAGTGCGCGCAGGTTGAGCTACTGTCAGCTATATCCCCGCGCGCATTTTGTTATATCGGCATAGAATAAACAAAGCCGATACGAAATGAGGTTTAGCCATTGAGTGAAAGTTTAATCATAAATCGCCTTATTCTGCCGCGCGATATCAAAGCCGCGCTTGAAGGGTGCGAGCGCGTGCGCGAGATTGAGAGCATAGAAGAGCTTATGCTGCTTAGCTGCGGTGGAGAGGGCGCGGAGAAATATGAGGTCAAATACACCGTTCCCGGCATGGGGGACGTGACGGAAGCGGTGATTCATCGGGGCAAAAACGGCATAAGTGTGAATTTCCCCGAGGATTATATGCGCCGCCGGGACGCGGACAGTATGCGAATAGGGGACGATTTACCCACGGATAAGCCGAGGTTTAAGGCGTGCTACGGCTACGATTTTGCCCTCTTGCGCGCGGAAACCCTTGCTTGGCTGAGTGAAGAGCGCATGATAGCTCTGCCGTTTGAAGCCGGAGGGGAGCGGGGCAAAATCCCCGCCGTGCTTTTGTGCCCTGAAAACGCTGCGTTCTTTGTCCTCGCCTCGGCGCTCATGCAGGGGTTTATCCCCGCGCAAAGCGTGCCTGACGGCTTTACTCCGCGCGGCATATTCATCGTTGCCCCGCCCTTTCGCCACACGCATTTTGCCGGAAAGCAGACTGTGGTGCACTGCCGAAGCAAAGAATTGCACGAGGTGTTTGCATATAACCTCTACCCCGGTCCCTCTGCGAAAAAGGGGGTGTTCTCGCTTTTGCTGGATGTCGCGCCGCGCAGCGGGCGGCACTGCTGCCACGCGTCCGCCGTGCTGGCGGAAAGGGACGAGGACGGGAGAACGGCGCGAATTGTGTTCATGCACGAGGGCGCGTCCGGCGGGGGCAAGAGCGAGCTTCTGCAAGCCCTGCCAAGCGGTAATGGGGGCAAAATGCTCTTGGCGGAAAACCTCGCCACGGGTGAAAAGCTCTTTACCGCGCGGCCTGACCCCGCCGCGCTCACGCCGATTGCGGACGATATGGCGCTTTGCGAGCGCGAGCGGGATGCACGCGGGCGCTTGGTGATAAGTGACGCGGAAAAGGGATGGTTTTTGCGCGTGGACGGGGAGCGCAGCTACGGGGATAACCCCACGCTGGAGCGGGCGAGCATACACCCCGCCGCGCCCTTGGAGTTTTTCAACATCGACTGCGCGCCGGGGTCAACCTGCCTCGTTTGGGAGCACACCAAGGACAAAACCGGCGCACCGTGTTCAAATCCCCGCGTAATAATATCGCGCGCGGCCTTGGGCGCGATGCCGGGGGAAGAGGGGCGCGGCGTTGACGTGCGCTCGCTCGGCGTGCGTATGCCGCCGAGCACGGCGAGCGCGCCAAACGTGGGAATAATGGGGCTTGTGCAGTTTGTGTCGCCGGGGCTTGCGTGGCTGTGGCGCTTGGTGTCGCCGCGCGGGTACAAAAACCCCTCGATATCGCCGGGCAGCGCTGCATCGGGTGAGCTTGAGGGCGAGGGCGTGGGCGCGTATTGGGCGTTTGCCACGGGCGAGCGGGCAGAAGAGGCGAATATCTTGCTGCGTCAGCTTTTCACCTCGCCCGGTACGATGAATGTGCTCATCCCCAATCAGTTTATCGGCGCGTATGAAGTGGGCTTTCGGGGTGAGTGGCTGGTGCGGGAGTATTTGACGGGGCTTGTCGGGCGCGGCGAGGAAGCCGCGCTTATCCCCGCGCGTCATCCGCTCTTAGGCTATGCGCCGAAAGATATGCGCATCGGCGCGGGCGGTGTTCCCTCGCTCCTTTTGCGCCCGGAAGAGCAGCGGGAGCTTGGATGCGCGGGCTACGATGTGTCAGCTTCGATTCTGAAAGCATTTTTCACGCGGGAGCTTGAAAGGTACGATGTGTCCCGCCTGCACCCGCTGGGGCGGGAGATACTGCGGCTTTTTCATGCCGATGCCCCGGCAGAGGAATATAAAAAACTTGTGTGGGAATGAGATAAAATGTCGAAAGCGCACGAAAAAGTGTGCGCAAGAGAGATAAAATGTCGAGAACGCACGAATAAAAGAGAAAACGCACGAAAAATA
>CAZGFK010000043.1:0-5931 GCA_964524815.1 uncultured Oscillospiraceae bacterium | reverse complement strand
AAGAGAGATAAAATGTCGAGAACGCACGAATAAAAGAGAAAACGCACGAAAAATACTGCAAGCGCACGAAAAATACTGCAAGCGCACGAAAAACCACGAGAAAACAAGAATAACAGCGAAAGAACGTGAGAAAAACGCGCAATAAAACTAAAATCCGTGCGAACGCAGGAAAAAATCCGGTGTTCGCACGGAAAATGATTTGAATATAGCATTAAATCTATCAGCCGTACATGGCGGCTGCGGCGGCCATATCGGCCTCGGCCGCACCTATGTAGTACCAGCCGCCCTGCACCTCGCGCGTGCAGCCGTAGCCGTAAATGTCGTTATACATTACGTTCAGGTCGGCGGCGGTTATCTCCTGCGTGTAGGGGTTGAGACAGTCGTTTATCATTTCAAGCCAGTTATAAAGCACGATAACCGCGTAGCTGTAGCCGCCGATGTTCTTCGCGGCGGCGGGCATGGTGTTGAGGGTGATATCCTCGGTTTTGCACATGAGCGCCTGACGCATGAAATAGGCAATGTTCTTGGCGGAAAGGTCTGTATCGAGCGAGGAAGAGAGGATATCCAGCACCTTGCCGACATTGGGGATGTTGCCGAGGGAGATAAACTGCTCAAAGCAAGCTTTTATAAACTTGTGCTGCACTTCAATGCGCCCCAAGTCCGCGCTTGCATAGCCGGAGCGGTAGCGCACAAGCGCCATGGCCTCAAGCCCGCTCAAATGCGCCCACCCGGCGGGATAATCTATGTACATATCCTGCCATATGTCGTCATAAAAAAGCGGCTCGTCAAAGCAATAGTCTATGCCGCCCACAGCGTCTATGATTTCGACAAAGGCATCAAGGTCGATAAGCGCGTAGCAGTCAAGCTCAAAGCCGATAAGCTCCTCAACGCGCGCCTTGAGCGCTTGCATACCGTCCTTTTCAAGCTGGGTGGCCTGATAATAAACGGCGTTTATCTTGCGCATATCCCCGTCCATGTTCAAAAGCGTGTCGCGCGGTATGCTGACAAAGTCCATTTTGTGCGCCTTGGTGTCAACGCGGCCTACCAAAATGGTGTCGGTATGGCCGGTGTACATATCCACGCCCGCTAAAAGCACGGTGTATATCCCGTCTGCGCGGGCGTTCTCCGGGGCTACGCCGCTATCGAGCACGGGGGTGGGAGTGGGTGTTGGTGTCGGCGTGGGGGCTACGGTGTCGGTAAGGGCGGAATCGGGGGCGATGTTGCCCTTTTCGCCGGCGATTGCGGGTGCTTGCTCCCACGAAAAGTAGGCGATGAGCGCGCCTATAATCAAAACGGCGAGCAGCGCGAGCACAATAAGCGCGATTTTGCCCGCGCCGGATTTTTCTTTCCTTTTATAGTGTTTGGAGCTGTTGTTCATGTATTTCACGGCCTTTGGTATCGAATGTCGTTGGCATAATAGCACAAGGGCGCTAAATAATCAAGCGCGCACGGATGAATTACAGCCCCAGTGCGCCGATGAGCGCGGCAAGCGAGCGCGTGAGCGCGCGGGCAAAGGCCAAATCCTGCGAGAAAACCGAGACGCGCACAGCGCTCTCGTTCTCCGCGGGCGCAATATGTACGCGATAGCCGTCCCTTTTAAGCGTCAAGCCGTTGTGAAAGGTTGCGCCGAGGTCGAGCGAGGCCGAGGAGAGCGCGCGCATCACGGCGGCGCGGTCACGGCAGGGGCAGTCTGAATGTACGCCCTCCTCGCCGCCGGGGTTGTGTGCCGGTACGGCGGCGGGTGCGGGGGCAGCAGCAAATGCGCCCGCGGGGGAAAGCGTGAGCTTTCCGGTAAGCGCGTCGAGGGATGCGCGGTAGTAGCTCTCCGGCGTGCCGATATCGCGCCAATACCCGGGCAGGGGGAGCGCGCATATGCGCTCGGAGCGGGCTAGAAGCAGGGGGAAAAGGTCACGGGCAAAGTCAAAGGGCGCGCCGCCCGGCACGTAATCGAGTGCGCGCGGGGAGAGGACATATATCCCGGTGTTGACGAGGTTTGTCACAACCTGCGGCCATGCGGGCTTTTCCGTGAATGCGCGCACGTACCCGGCGCTGTCCGCAATGACAAGGCCGTAGCCGAGCGGCGCGGGGGATTCGGCCACGGCGAGCGTGACGAGGCTTTCTTTCTCGCGGTGGGCGCGCATGAGCGCGGCAAGGTCAAAATCACAGGCGGCATCCCCGCTTATCACGAGAAAATCATCCTCGCCGTAAAAAACCGCGCAGTTTTTCACCGCGCCCGCCGTGCCGAGAGGCTCATTCTCCGTGCGGTATTGAAGCCTCACGCCGAGCGCGTCCCCCGTGCCGAAGTACGCTTTTATATCCTCTGCGCGGTATTTGAGCGCCGCGCAGATATCGCAAAAGCCGTGCTTTTTCAAAAGGAGTATAATGTGCTCCATGATAGGCCGTCCCAAAAGCGGCACCATGGGCTTTGCGCCCCCGCCCGTCACGCCGCGCAGCCGCGTTCCCTCACCCCCGGCCATTATCACAGCTTTCATATAAATCCCCTCACATCCATATTAAAATTATAGAAATTATTTGTTGTAAACACGAGGCATATTTGATATAATGTTATATTGCTATAGGATTACCCAATTTTCGATTGTATTGCATTACTACATTACTTCGTCCGATGTGACGGTGGAGGTGCAGGAGTGAATAAAAATCTTAAACGGCTGGCCGAGCCGGGAGCAAGGTTATATTTAGTTTTCCTTGTGCTGTTCGCGGCGGCGGCGCTGTTTTTCAAGATGTACGAGCTGGCGGCGGCCGAGGCGGGGGTTATACTGCTGCTTTTGGTGTACGGGCTTTTTTCGCGCAGGAGAAGAGAAAAGCAGCTTGCAGAGTATATCGAATCCGTCACGTATGACACGGAAAACGCCAAAAACAACACCCTGATGAATTTCCCGCTGCCTATCGCAGTGTTCCGCGTGTCCGATTCGCGCATTATTTGGGGCAATGAGCATTTCTTCGCCATGTGCGGCGCGACCGGCGCAAGGCTGGATGCGCGCATTGCAGACATGGTGCCGCAGTTTACGGGCAAGTGGCTTTTGGAAGGGAAAACGCAGTATCCGGAGCTTTTGGAGATAGGCGAGAAGAAATTCTGCCTGCACGGGAAGATAATCCACTCCGAATCCGAAAATACCTCTTCCCTCATGGGTATAACATATTGGGTGGACGTGACCGAATATGACAATATCCGCATAAAATACGAAAATACCCGTCCCGTGGCGGGCGTTGTGGTTATAGATAACCTTGACGAGCTTTGCAAAAACCAGCCCGACCGCGCCAAGAACGACATACGCGATGCGGTTGAGGATAAGCTCAGACAATGGTGCGATGAGTACGGCGGGATTTTGCGCCGCTACGATAGAGACAGATACCTCGTCCTCTTTGAAAAGCAGGATATCGAGCATATGAAGCTCGATAAGTTCAAAATAACCGAGGAAATGCACCAGGTGGAAAGCCCGAACGGGATAAACGCTTCCGTCAGCATCGGCTTCGGCGTGGACGGGGAAACCTTGGGCGAGGCGCTGCAATTTGCCGATATCGGCATTGAGCTTGCCATTTCCCGCGGCGGCGACCAGACGGTTATCAAGGACAGGCTGAGCTTTGAATTTTTCGGCGGGCGCGGCTTCGAGGTGGAAAAGCGGACAAAGGTGAAATCCCGCGTCATGGCGAACACCCTGGCCGAGCTTATGCGCGATTCAAGCCGCGTCATGGTTATGGGACACCGCTTTGCAGACCTTGACGCGATAGGTGCGGCGGTGGGCGTGTGCTGCCTTGCGCGCGCCTGCGATGTAAAGGCGCAGATAGTGGTAGACCCCAACAAAAACGCAGCCCATGCGCTTATTGATATGGTGCGCGCGGAGCAGGAATATAAGGACGCATTTTTGACCCCTGCCGAGGCTCTTTTACGCGCCGACAGTAGGACGCTTCTTGTCATAGTGGACACAAACCGCCCCGAGCAGGTAGAGAATGCGGAGCTTCTTTCCGCTTGCAGCCGCGTGGCCGTCATCGACCATCACCGCGTGGCCGCGACCTACATTCAAAACGCGGCTTTGGGCTTTATCGAGCCTTACGCCTCTTCCGCTTGCGAGCTGCTGACGGAGATTTTGCAAGAGGTTATAGAGCAGACAAGCATACTCAAATGCGAGGCGGACGCGATGCTCGCCGGTATAGTTTTGGACACCAAGAGCTTTACCATACGCACGGGCGATCGCACCTTTGACGCGGCGGCGTATCTGCGCCGCGCCGGAGCGGACACCACAGAGGTGAAAAAGCTTCTGCAAACCGGCATGGAGGACACGATAGCGCGCTATAAGATAATGCAGAGCGCGGAGCTGTATAGGGGCATTGCAATCGCCGTGCCTGCCGAGGCGCAAAACCGCATAGTCGCCGCCCAAGCGGCGGACGAGCTTTTGAACATCTCCGGCGTGAACGCGTCCATAGTCGTCTCTCCCGATGCAAACGGCGGGGCGTTTGCTTCCGCGCGCAGCATAGGAGAGCTGAACGTGCAGCTTATAATGGAAAAGCTCGGCGGCGGCGGCAACAGAAGCGCCGCGGCGGTGCAGTTTAAGGATAAGAACGTGGCAGAGGCCGTGAACGCGGTGTATGCCGCGATAGATGATTACTTCGGATAATTATTAAAGGAGATAGGACCATGAAAGTTATATTCAATGTCGATGTCAAGGGACAGGGCAAAAAGGGCGAGCTGAAAGAGGTTTCCACGGGCTACGCGAGAAACTATCTCTTCCCCCGCAACCTCGCGACCGAGGCAACGCCCGACAATCTCAACGCTTTCAAGCTCAAGGAAAAGGCCAAGGCCGCGCAGATAGCCAAGGAAAAGGCACAGGCCGAGGAATACGCCAAGAAGCTCTCCGGCGTGCAGGTGACGATACGCGCAAAGGCCGGGGCAAACGGCAAGCTTTTCGGCGCAGTGACCTCGCAGGAAATCTCCGATGCGCTGCGCGAGCAGTTTGAAATGGACGTGGAGAAAAATAAAATCGTGCAGCCCGAGCCGATAAAGAGCTACGGCAGCTTCACCGTGAAAGCCAAGCTCGGCTACGAAATAAGCGGCACGATAAATGTGCTTGTTGTAGAGGGATAATTCTTAATGGACGAACTTTTAGGCCGCCGCGTACCGCATTCGGCTTCGGCAGAGCAAGCGGTTATAGGCTCTATGCTCATTGACCCGCGCTGTATTCCCGAGGTGCTGGAAAAACTGCGGGGCGAGGAATTTTATATTAAGCTCAACCGCAGCTTCTTTGAAACGATGGCGGCGATGTTCGCCTACGGGCAGACGATAGACCCCGTGACGGTATTGGAGCAGCTCCATGTGAGAGGGGTTTACACCGATGAGTGCGATGCGTACATGGCCGAGGTCATGCGCGTCACGCCCACGGCCTCAAACGTCATGGAGTATGCCGACATTGTGCGCGACCGCGCGCTTTTGCGCCGCTTGGGCGAGACGGCGGACGAGATAAACACGATGGTGTACTCCGACGCGGGCGAGGCGGAAACGCTTTTGGAAGCGGCCGAGCGGAAAATCTATGCGCTGCGCCAGGGGCGGAGTGTGGGCGGGCTTATGCCCATTTCCGCCATAGTGCAGAATGTTTTTGATACCCTGAGCGAAACTGCGGCCACGGGCAGCAAGATTCCGGGACTTAGCACCGGGCTTCCCGACCTTGACCGTACTATCCTCGGCCTTAACAAGTCCGAGCTTGTGCTCATCGCGGCGCGTCCGGGCATGGGCAAAACGAGCATTGCCCTCAATATTGCGCTTCACGCGGCAATGACGCTTCATAAAACCGTGGCGATATTCTCGCTTGAAATGTCGCGCGAGCAGCTGGTTTCGCGCTTGTTGTCGCGCGCGGCGCTCGTACCGGGGCAGGGGCTTTTGACGGGTCAGCTTACCGAGCAGCAATGGCGCGCCATTGC
>CAZGFK010000042.1:0-13354 GCA_964524815.1 uncultured Oscillospiraceae bacterium | reverse complement strand
GCAACGTGCCGACTTTCAGCCTACACGTTGCAGCTATTATACCCTATTTACTTTCTTTCGGCGGCGTTTACGACAAAGCCGAGAATCTTTGCGTCGGAAAGCTTGAGTTGCTCCACGCATTCTGCGAGCGTATCGCGGCAGCACACGCCCTCGCGCGCAACAACCAGCATTCCGTCAAGCTGCGGGGCGAGAACGGCGGCATCTATTACGTCGCCGAGTGCGGGAAAGTCCACAATAATATAGTCATACGCCGAGCGCAGCTCGATCAAAAGCTTTTTCATGCTCTCAGAGTGCAAAAGCTCGGAGGGATTCGCAGCAGCCTCTCCGCAAGTGAGAACATCGAACTTAGCGCCCAAGGCATTGCCGACGGATTTCTGAACGGCGGAAACATCACTTGCGTCGGTGAGTATATTGCTCAGCCCGGGAGCGCAGGGGAGAGACAGCGTTTTAGCTATTGCCGGGCGGCGCATATCGGCCTCGATTATCAGAATGCACTTGCCAAGCTCAGCAAAGGAACTTGCCAAATTCAGTGCAACAGTGGTTTTGCCTTCCTGCGGCTGGGCGCTCGTCACGCCGACAACGTGGCAACCGCTGCAATCGGACATCGCGGTGATAAGGTTCGCTCTGAGGCGCTTGACAGCCTCGGTTCCGGCAAAGTCCAGCTTGCCGCCGGAGAACTTAACAGTGTTTTTCTTGAAGCTCATTTGTTTGCCTCCTTGTCGGAGTAGTACGAGGAACGGTTATCCGCACTGCTTGCAACCGGGATAAGCGTGAACACCGGGATATCCGGGAAGAGATAGCGCAGCTCGTCCGCAGAACGCACGGTTTTGTCGTTTTGCTCATCAATAATGTACTTAACCGCGAGCACGGCCGCGCAAAGGAACAGCCCGACAAACGCGCCCAAAGCGGTGTTTTTCAAATAATCCGGTGCAGTGGATTCGGCGGTGGGGACGGCGGGATAGTCCACTATGCTTAAATTTGCGCCGACTATGACCTCGGAGATGCGCTCCGGCAAAACCTTGGTGATTGCATCGGCTATAAGCAGAACATCGTCCGCCGATTTGCCGGTTACGCTGACGTTAAATGCGTACACATCGTCAACAGCTTCCACAGTAATCATACTGCTCAGTGACGACCACGAGCATGAGAGACCGGCTTCGTCAATTATCTCTTCAAGAGTAGTGCGTGATTGGAGAATGTATATACAAGTTTCGGCAAAACCCTCGCTCTGCGCAAATGTTACTTTTGTCGCGTCAGTATTAATAGAAGCAAGTATGTTTTCGTCAAGAGTGGCGTACATTGATGTCGATGTGACATACTGCGGTTCAGACGAACCGCCGATTACAACCGAACCTACGAGAGCAACAACAGCCGCAATAAGCGTGACGAGCAGAATCAAAACCGCCTTGCTCCACAAAAAGCGCATCAGCGCCAAGAGGTCTATTTCAACCTCTTCATTTTCTCTTCTATAGTCCATATGTAAAACCTCTTTCGTGTGGTTTGCATTTTGCGAAATCTTTCTAAATTGTATCTGAAAGATACATTTTTCTAATTCTAGCACAAGCACGTGAAAAAGGCAACAAAAACAGATAAGTCGATCTTCTTGCGCGGCTGTTGCTGTTGACATACTAAATAAAAGGTGATATAAATAACATAACAAATACTGTGAAGAATTGCGCTTATTCAACGAAAAGTGTATGTAAACAAAGCCTTATAATGTCGCTTGTCGTGATGCGCTGAGATTTGTTCGGGAAGAAGACGGATTGATGGATAAGATAAACCGAAGATTGAATTGCCTCAGGCTTGCTGATATCTTAGTTGTAACGGGCATTTTCGCTTTTGTGTGGATGCTATATTATAATAATGTTATAACATTGTCGTATCAATATAAAGGCAATATTGCGATTTCATTGCTCTACTTGGCTTTGTATTTCTTATTTGTAAAGATATATGATGCTTTTTCGGTTGCGACCCACCGCAAAATGGAGCTTGCGATATCGCTGGCGCTGTCAGCTTTTTTCGCCGATGCTATGCTGTACGTAGTCATTTGTTTTCTCTTCGAGTGGTTTGCGCCTGTTTGGCCGCTTATGCTGGCTTTAGTTGCGCAATGCGCTTTTTCATCGATGTGGGCATTGGTCGCAAGGCGCTGGTATGTGAGAGTAGTACCTAAGAAATGCGCGGTGCTTGTCCATTCCGGTAATGCCGATGTCGGACATCTTGAGAGAGAATTATCAGGTGATAAGAGCATAGCTTTTGTGACGGCTGTACATATTGACGACTGCATTGATAACGATATGATCCCGCTTGAAAATGCGGATCTTGTGTTTGTGTGCGTTGGTGTAGGGGAAGACCGGGATCTTATTACGGATTACTGCATTTCAAACAGCGTGAAGTTTTTCGTTGTGCCTACGGCGAAAGATATTCTTATTAATTCTGCGCGCAATATCCGTATGTATCGTGTGCCGCTGATGCAGATGTATGCGTCCGAGCCGGTGGGATTTTATTTTTTCCTGAAGCGTTTGACGGACATAGTGGCATCTGTGCTTGCGTTGCTGCTGTTGTGGCCGCTTATGCTGATTGTGGCTGTTGCTATCTTTGTTTATGACAGGCATTCACCGTTTTATAAGCAAACGCGTCTTACCAAAGACGGCAAAACATTTGAGCTTATTAAATTCCGCAGTATGAGAATTGATGCCGAGGCGGACGGTGTTGCGCGCCTATCCACGGGCGAAAATGATGACAGAATCACGCCGATTGGCAAATGGATACGCAAGCTGAGGATAGACGAGCTGCCGCAGCTGATTAATATATTGAAAGGCGATATGAGCATTGTCGGGCCGCGCCCCGAACGCCCCGAAATTGCCGCAATATATGAGCGGGAATTGCCGGAGTTTAAACTCCGCTTGCAAGTAAAGGCGGGGCTTACGGGTTATGCTCAGGTTTACGGAAAATACAACAGCTCGCCAAAAGAAAAGCTGAACATGGATATGATATACATAGCGCATATGAGCCCCATAGAAGATGTGCGTATCATCTTCACCACGCTGCGAGTGCTGTTTATTAAAGAAAGCACCGAGGGCGTAGATGCCGAACAAGTCACCGCGGTTATGTGATGGGGGGAGTCCAAACAGAGCTGCTTGGGCAGATTGGAATAGAGATTTATTCGTTGAAAGGGAAAAACCGGACGTGGATGATTACAGAGAGTATTCCGTTCTTATGTCGGTATACCACAAAGAAAAACCGAATTATCTGCGACAAGCAATAGAAAGCATACAAGCGCAGACTTTTCCGACGGATGATTTTGTGTTGGTTTGTGATGGTGCCTTAAATTCGGAGTTGGACGCTGTAATTGCCGCTAAACAACAGGAAATGGGTGATACTTTAACTGTTGTTCGACTAAAGAAAAACTGTGGCCTCGGAAATGCACTGAACGAAGGTATCAGATATTGCAAAAACGAGTTAATTGCGAGAATGGATAGCGATGATATATCTTATCCGGAACGGTGTGAAAAGCAAATTGCTGTATTCAATATGCAACCCAATGTGAGCATTTGCTCGAGCGCGGTAGAGGAATTTGTAACTTCGCCGTATGAGGTAGAATCAAAGAGAGTACCGCCGGAAACGAATGATGAAATTGTTGAGTTTGCCAAGAAACGCAACCCGTTCAATCATCCATGTGTTATGTACAAGAAATCTGCGGTAGAAGCAGTGGGGTCATACCAGGACTTCTATTTGTTGGAGGACTATTATCTTTGGTTGAGAATGTTGATGGCCGGATACAAGGGCTACAATATACAAACACCGTTGTTGCACATGAGAGCGGGCACTGATATGTATAAGCGGCGTGCAGGGCGGAAGTATGCTATGGCGCAGGAAAAGCTCTTCAGATTTATGAGAGACAGTGGTTTCATTGGCAAAGGGCAGTATATTAAGAGTTGCGTAATTCGTGGAGTGTCGTCATTGTCACCCAATTGTTTGCGAAAATTTATGTATGAGAAAGTACTGAGAGAATGAAATGAAGATTGCGTTTTTAGTATTGGCGCATAAAAACCCAAAACAAATAAATCTTTTATTAGATGCGTTGAGGCATCCTGCAGTTGATGTGTTTGTTCATGTGGATAAAAAGTCCAAAGAGATAAGAAAGTGGATAACGCAGAGATCGAATGTCTATATTCTCCCGGAACAGCAGTGTGTAGATGTGCAATGGGGGAAGTACAGTATAGTTGAGGCCACATTGCTGCTGATTGAAACTGCTGTTAATTGGAAAACGGGGGGGTATGACTACTATTGGTTGATAAGTGGGCAGGATTATCCTCTTTGTTCTGCTCAAAGTATTATAGAGTTTCTTGAAGCGAATCTAGGTAGTGATTTCATTGAGTGTAGTCAAAATGGTGTATTTAATAAGAGAAATGATGTATATTTTTTTAATGCTCTCATAGGACGAAAACTTTGGCAAAAAGCTTCAAAAACAATCTGGATTTATCTTTCCGGTGGCTGGAAGAAAACGTTTTCAGTGTTCAAACGGAAAGCGCCCAATGGGGTCGATTATTGGTTCGGCTCAACATGGTGGTGCTTATACTATGATACATTGAAGAAGGTAGTTGAATTTTTGCATGAGTGTCCGGACTATGTATATTTTTTTAAGCATTCACTTTGTCCGGACGAATGCTTTTTCCAAACGATTATAATGAATTTAAAGTGTTCTGAAAATGTTAGGCCCTATTTACACTATGTCAAGTGGAAAAAGGGAGCTAACAGTCCGCAAATATTGACAATAGATGACTATTATAGCTTGGTTACATCAGAAAAACTGATGGCTCGCAAATTTGATTTAGATGTAGACGGAGAAATACTGAGAAAACTGGAAGAGGGTAAATAGCTGTATTTCATAAAAACCATTTGTACCATCACTTTGCTGTGACTTGAAACAAGTTCGGATGATAAATATATGGCAATAGCTAATTAGGTGAATGATCGAGATTCAGAAGCCATGAAATGCAGCTTCTTGATAGCTTGGACGAATACGAAGGAGTAAATTGAAATATTATATATGAAAGAAAGCTTGAATAATAAAAATAGCACAATAAGAGTTTTGATGATTATACCGGGCTTAAATTTTGCTGATGGTGTAGCCAGTTTTGCAATGAACTATTTTCGTAAAGTTGACAAAGACCGTGTGCATATTGATTTTGTAGTCTTGAAAGAATCTTTTGGTTATAAAGAGGAAGTTGAATCTGCTGGTAGCAAGGTGTTTGTTTTACCGCCGATCAAACATATTTTTAAATATTTTTCGGAATGCAGATTGGTTTTAAAAGAAGGGCATTATGATATAATTCATGATAATTCGTTGGTTTTGACGATCCCTTTAATGATTTGCGCCAAATATGCGAGAATTCCTGTCAGAATTCTTCACAGCCACTCATCTAAACTTGGGGAGACTCCTTGGAAAGCATTTCGCAATAAACTGTTTCTGCCGATTCTAAAAAAGCAAATGACAGAAGCGTGTGCGTGTTCGGCTTTGGCGGGAAAGACTATGTTTGGCAATAGGCGGTTTGCTGTTTTGCCAAATGTGATAACAGTAGATAGGTTTGCTTATGATTCTTCTGTAAGAGAAAATATACGAAGAAGAATGTGCTCAAATGATAAAGTTGTTATTGGAACGGTGGGGAGATTGTCCCCCCAAAAAAATCCGTTTTTTGCTATGGATGTATTTGCAAAGCTACATAAAGAAATGCCAAACACAGAATACTGGTGGGTAGGTACCGGGACTATTGATAATGACGTAAAGGCTTACGTAAAAAAAATAGGGATAGGTGATTGCGTGTGTTTTTTAGGTGCGCGCTCAGATGTTTGCGATTTGTATCAAGGAATGGATGTTCTCTTCATGCCGTCTTTGTTTGAAGGGTTGCCTGTTACGGGTATAGAAGCGCAGGCGGCTGGTTTGCCGCTGGTTGTGTCGGAAGCTGTTACAAAAGAAATGGTCTTTACGGATTTAGTGAAATATGTGCCGCTGAATGAAACTGTTGACAAATGGGCAGAAGCGATAAAAGAGCAAACGAGGAAATCGTTTGAGAGAGAAACCTATATACAGTATGCGCGCGCAAGTCTCTTTTCGGATATAAACGCAGGGACGAGTTTAATAAGACTTTACACGGAATTAATAAATAAGGCGGTAGAGCTGAAAAGAGGAGAATGATAATATGCTGGCGATAGCTCAGCTGTTGTTGTTAATTATATATGAATGTGTGCTGGCATCTTTTTTTAAGGCATTCAGAAGAATGAAAAGAAAAAAGAAAGCTATATATCTTGCATTAGCGCTTATGCCGCTTGCATTAATGACAATGTTCCATGGTGCGGGCGTTGGAAATGATACAGGAGTGTATATTGAATACTATACTTCAATGAACCACGTTAGCATTTCTGAAGCGTTAAAGAATACTCGCTTTGAAAAAGGATATATTTTATTTAATTGGTTTTTGAATAAAATATCTGATGAACCGCAAACATTATTTGCGTGTACGGGACTGTTTTTATATTGTTCATTAGGGCGTTGGATAAACAAATGGATCGATGCTCCGGGGCTATATATTTGCCTTTTGGTAGAAATGCTTACTATTGACAACTGGATGAGCGCCCAGCGTGAGACTATAGCGATTGCAATTCTACTTTTTGCGTTTGATTATTTGGTAGAAAGAAAGTTCGCGGGTTTCGTTGTTTTGATTTTAATAGCAATGCAGATTCATACTCTTTCGCTTGCGCTGTTGCCTGCGTATCCAGCTGTATATTTTATGAAAGATGAAGAATCACAAGGCTTTATCACAAGACATAGCTTTGAAATAATAGTAATTGCTTTCAGCGTATTGTTGTCGATTTGCTTTTCGTGGATTCTAAGCGTTTTATTAAAAGGATTTCCAAAGTATGCATATTATATAGGCGGAAATAGTGGCTATATGGATGGAAAACCTCGTGTCGCTGTTATATTGAAGTTGATTGTTTATGCGATGATGATAGTTACGCCGAGAATGATAAAGCCTCACGCGCTACGTCAAGATCCTTTATATCAAACGCTGTATAGACTGGCACTTATTAATATAGTATTTGTGATTATAGCATTACGAGCGACTGTTTTTATGCGTTTTGTAGGGCTGTTTTCATTGTTTGCTGTTTTTGACTTTACGAACAATATAGCGAGATTTGAGTGTTTCAACAGAAGAGTTGCCACGCTGATTATTATTGTTGCTTTTGCTGTATATGCTTGCATTATTACAGTAGCAAGAACTCCGGAATGGCAGACAACATATCCATTTCAATGGTGCTTTTTGTGAAATGGTTATCTTTATATATTGCATTATTAATAATACAAACAACGATGCTGAGCTTTTTGCTTTTTCAAAGGAGCTTTTATAGTATGATACCCAAGAAAATACACTATTGTTGGCTTGATGGAAATCCGTTATCGGAGCTTGCCCCAAAATGTATAGCAAGCTGGAGAAAAACAAAGTTGAATGTTGCTTGAAGATATACCTTTATACAGTGCGCATATGCTAATATTTTTTGATGAAATCGCAGGAACGCTTACATGAAAATATAGAAGAGAGGAGAATATAAGCAAAATGAACGAATCTGTGGGGATGGACTTAACGGTGGTTGTACCGATATATAATGTTGAAGATTATTTGGAAAAGTGTTTAGACTCGATTGTTAATCAAACATATAAAAGGCTATTTGTTATACTTGTTGATGACGGCTCAACAGATAGGAGCGGAGAGATTGCAGATAAATATGCGAAAAAGTATGATAATATAAGTGTTATTCATCAGAATAATCAGGGACTTTCTGCTGCTAGAAATACAGGAATTGATAATTGCACGACTGAATTGATCGCGTTCGTTGATTCTGATGATTATATTGAAAGCAATATGTATGAGGTTTTAATTACCCGATTGACACAGAAAAAAGCGGCTATATCGATTGGCGGTGTTTACAAAGAAAGGTCTTCGGGCGAAAAGAGATCGTTATATCCCGCGGGAATTGAGTGCGTATTTTCCAAAAAAGAAGCTTTGGTTGAGATGAACAGTTATAGATACTTTAATATGAGTGTGTGTAATGTTGTTTTTCGAACGGAGCTTTTTAATGCTTGCGGTTATGGAGAGAGCGGTGTAAGATTTCCAATAGGAAAAACTAGTGAAGATGAATATGTTGTTCATAAACTATATGCTCGTGCTGAAAGAATTGCGTATACATCTGCGCCGTTCTATCACTATATACAGAGAGAAAACAGCATATCACGTTCGGATAGTATTTGTTTGGAATTAATTGAAGCCGCTAAATCAAGGTTAGAATTCTATTTAAAGTGGTTTCCGGAAATTGCATATACAGCAAAAGCTGAATGTGTAATAGCTTGCATGGCAATTACAAATTGCTACATTACTCGTGCAATTGAGTTTCCGAATAGCGTATGGTCATACATAAGAGATACTGTTAAAGAAAACTGTGTTGAGGGGATCATAATTAATAGAGATATTCGTTTTACAAAACGAATTCAGGCGTTGGTGTTTATTGCGTTTCCTAATTCCTACAAGACTTTTTTTCCAAGAATAAGAAAATTGTTAATGAAAGGCTAAACTAAAACAATGATTCCTAGAAAAATACACTATTGTTGGTTTGGTGGAAATCCGTTACCGGAGCTTGCCCAAAAATGTATAGCAAGCTGGAGAAAGTTTTGCCCGGATTATGAAATAATCGAGTGGAACGAGTCTAATTTTGATATAAATTGCTGCGACTACGTTAAGGAGGCATACGCAGCAAAAAAGTGGGCGTTTGTATCAGATGTTGTGCGTCTGTATGTTTTGGTCAATTACGGTGGGATATATATGGATACTGATGTTGAAGTTATACGCCCGCTGGATGACATTTTGCAATATGAAGCAGTGTCTGGATTTGAGTCGCAGACTCAAATCCAGACAGGCCTAATGGCCTGTCGGGAAGGGCAAGCTCTTTTTTACGAATTGCTGCATGAGTATGACAATGCGCATTTTATAAAAGAAGACGGCTTGTATGATTTGACAACAAATGTCACGCGCATTACAGATATTTGCCTTAAATACGGGCTGAAGCAGGATAACTCCTTCCAGATAATAAACGGCTTTGCGCTGTTTCCCAATGAATATTTTTGCCCTAAGGATTTTGACACAGGAATATTAACACTGACGGCAAACAGTCACACCATTCACCATTTTGACACTTCGTGGCGTACCAAGGAAGAAAAAAAAATGATTGAGTTGGGACAAATATGCTCTCGGATCGTGGGCGTGGAGCGCGGAATGAAAATTGCACTCTTTGTTGGTGTGCCGTTAAGAGTTTTTAACAAGTTCAAATACCAAGGTTTGAAAAAAACTGTTGAAATAGCAATTAAGCATATAAAAGAGCGGCGCTTATGAAATGGGGAAAAACACACGTAACAATAAGCGCTGCTTATTGTTACGTGTGTAATAGAAAGGTAATCCTATGAAAGAAAAACATGAAATTGCCATAATGACATGGCATACATATGAAAATTACGGTACGGCTTTACAAGCCAGTGCGCTTTTTAAAGTAATTCAAAGCATGGGATATGCTCCGGCGCTTGTGGATTATTTGCCTAAAGGAAGCATCCCTAAAACGATAAAGGCTGAACAAGTATTAAAAGAAGTAGTCACTACTGTAAAGAAAAAGCTTAATCACGCTTTTTCATCCAATTATAGCTCTGAAGAACGTAGCAAGCTTTTTATCGATTATTGGGAGAATAGAGTTGCATACACTACGAAATGTGCATCATATCCTGAATTGCACGATCTGAATTCAACGTATTCTGCATTTGTATGCGGGAGCGATCAAATATGGTCGCCACTGTGCTATGACAGCAAATATTTTTTGGACTTTGTGGAGAATCCGGGAAAAATGGTTGCATATGCACCGAGTTTAGGCTCTTCCCAAATAGATAATCCATATGTGAGAGAGCAAATGAAAAGAGCTATCTCCCGTTTTGAAAAATTATCTGTAAGAGAAGAGCAAGGTGCCGATATTATAAAAGAGCTAACGGGTAAAACGGCAAAGGTCGTTTTAGATCCGACTTTGCTTTTGACTTCGGAACAATGGGATTCTTATGCAGAAACACAAAACACATTAAAGCTTAAGCAAGACCAATATATCTTGTGCTATTTTTTGGGTCAAGATAAGAAATATTTAAAATATGTGGAGAGACTTTCAAAGAAGCTTGATGTTCCCTACTATGTTATACCTACGAAAAAACATCAAAAAATTGCGGAAAATGCTTTTCCGTTTGAGATAGGCCCTTGCGAGTTCGTGGCCTTAATAAAAAATGCAGCATATGTTTGCACAGACTCTTTTCATGGAATAGCGTTTGCTATTAATTATAATGTGCCTTTTACTGCTTTCAAGCGATTTAAAGATAACGATCCACAGAACCAAAACAGTAGAGTATTTAATATCTTGTCCATGACGGGGTTAGAGAAACGCATGGAAGATTACAGAAGGGAGCCCACGGATAGTATCATTGAGAGCTGCGATTATACTGAAGCGAATAAGATTTTGTTAAATCAGCGAGACGAATCGCTGCTGTATTTAAAAAATGCTTTAGAGGCGGCGATAAAAAATTCAAATGACACAGAAAAAACAGCTCTAAAAATTACAGATATGTGCTGTGGATGCGGAGCGTGTGCGGCGATTTGCAACAGAGGTGCAGTTACAATAAAAAAAGATGAAGAGGGATTTGAGCGGTGCTTTATCGATGCATCCAAATGCGTTCATTGCGGTAGGTGTGCAACAGTATGTCCTATGACAAGCATAGACGCACCTCGTATGAAAGAATCTCTTGGGTTATACGCAGTGAAAAGCTCTTCAGAAGAAGTGTTAAAAACGTCTTCTTCCGGTGGAACGGGCTATGAGTTGGCAAAAAAAATGCTTAACGATAATTATGCTGTGTGTGGTTGTGCTTATGAATCGTCTGGCAATGCTGCAAAGCATATTTGGATCATGCCCGGTGAAAAGGATGAGCTTAAGCGTTTGCAAGGTTCAAAGTATATTCAAAGTGTATCTTCGTTAGCGATGACGCAACTTGTTGACATTGCAGGAAAACGGAAAGCAGCGTTTTTTGGAACGCCATGTCAGGCTGCGGCTGCGGACAAGCTACTGCGAAAGAACGGACTGCGAGATAATGTAGTTATCATAGATCTCATATGCCACGGAGTCCCGAGCTATTATCTTTGGGATAAGTATTTGAAAAGAATTGCTGCCAAATATGGTACGGGCGATAACCCGACAGTCGTTTTCCGCAGTAAAGAGCGAGCGTGGCGGCGGCGGCTGCTGCTGATATTTGGTAACGGGAATACCTATAAAAGGGAAGAACATATTGATGATTTTTATGCTTTTTTTAGACGTGGTCTTTGCTATATGAAGTCCTGCTCGGATTGCCCGTACAGAGAACGTTCTTCTGCTGATTTGAGAATAGGTGATTTTTGGGGTGAACGTTACCAAAGCGATAAGCAGGGCGTATCGATGGTGATTGCTAACACAAAAAGAGGCCTTGAGTTACTGGAAGAACTGAAAAACGCCGGTGCGTGTTATGTACAGAAACATGAACTGAGTGAGTACTGGACTGTGCAATTTCCTTTTAACTCTGCTCGCCCGCTGATAAGAGAGGAATTAATCGAAAAACTAAAGGCTGATGATTGTGATGTTCATTCTCTGCGCAAGGAGTATTGTTTGTATTATGATGTAAATGAGATGTTGAGTAAGATGATTGTATTTGCAAAAAAGATTGTTAAAGGGTTGAAATATGGCAAATAAACAAACATATCTTGCGAAAAACGTTGTTCTGTTTTCAATCAGCGGTTTTGTGCCTAAAATACTTACCGTTATACTCGTTCCGTTATATACCAATTTTTTAACTACTGCTGAATATGGTGTTTCGGATTTAATTAATACTACTGTATCTATGCTTATACCTGTTTTTACCGTGGATATTCAAGATGCGGTTATGCGCTTTGCAATGGATAGCAAATATGACAGGAAAGATGTTTTTACAGTAGCGATCAGGATAATACTTGCAGGAACAGCCTTAATGGGGCTGGGGGCTTTTTTGCTGTCACTATTCAACATTTCCGGCTTGGAAAACAGATATCTATTCTTTTTCTTTGCAATGTACTTTGCTAATGCGCTGAATAGATCGGTTTCTTTGTTTTGCAGAGGCATTGACAAAGTCAGTGTTATGGTTGTGGCAAGTATAATGGAGTCTGCCCTTACTCTTGGATGCAATATTCTTTTCCTTGTTGTGTTTAATTGGGGGCTGAGTGGTTTTTTACTTGCCAATTTAATTGGAAGTATAACGGGGTTGACTTGCTGTTTTATTGGCGCCAAATTATATAGATACATTGGTATTAATGTTTCTGACGGTGTATGTAAAGACATGGTTGGGTTTAGCATCCCACTTGTTTTCAGTACAATGGCGTGGTGGGTTAATAATGCATCCGACAGGTATATTCTTTCGTGGATTTCAGGCGTCGCAGTTAGTGGCCTATATGCAGTTTCTTATAAAATACCGAGTATTCTATCAGTGTTTCAAAATGTGTTGTCACAAGCATGGTCAATTTCTGCTGTAAAGGACTATGATCCGAAAGATTCAGATGGTTTTATCAGTAGGATGTATAACATGATGAACACGGCTATGATAATACTGTGTTCGGGAATAATGCTGTTAAATATCCCTATAGCAAAACTCCTGTATTCAAAAGAATTTTATAATGCATGGAGATGTGTTCCGCCTCTTCTGCTATCGGTTGTTTTTAATGGTATGGCCTTGTTTATTGGGAGCATTTTTACAGCGGTAAAAGATACAAAGACTCTTTCAACATCGACTGTTATCGGTGCAGCTGTAAATACGGCTTGTAACTTTGTGTTTATATATCTATGGGGAGCCTATGGCGCAGCTTTGGCAACGTTGATTGGTTATGCGGTTGTTTTAATTATCAGGCATAATATCTTGCGCAAACATATTATACTTAAAATCAGATGGAAAAGAGACATATTGGCATATACACTGTTGCTTGCCCAAATGATTGTAGCTTTCTGGGGAAAAGAAGCTGTATTAATTCAAATAGCCGTTTTTCTTGCACTGGTTTTTTTGTATAAGTGTGAAATAAGGAATGTGCTTTTGCAAATGAAAACGCTTGCAGAAAAAACTGTCTTGAATAAGCAAGTATGACTTGTTTTAGGCGGTGAAAAGAGTTATTATATCCATATAAATATCATTGCTTCCCCAAGGAGAAACAAGATGAAGAAGAACATGAGAGACAAC
>CAZGFK010000041.1:0-14380 GCA_964524815.1 uncultured Oscillospiraceae bacterium | reverse complement strand
ATAGCATATCAGCGGCATATTGTTAAACTATTAAAATTGAACGATACCCCATAAAGTGAACGATTTGATTTTCAGAGAATAAAAAGAAAAAAGGCTTGCAACGACACAACTACCCCTACAAGCCTTTTTCACATCAAAATATGCCTCAAAAATGGGCAAATACCCTATTTAGACAATAAAAAAACCATAATACCGATATTTTTCGTATCAATATTATGGTTTCTTTATGGTGCCGGTGGTGGGACTCGAACCCACACGGTGTCGCCACCGGCGGATTTTGAATCCGCTACGTCTACCATTCCATCACACCGGCGTGTAACAGAGAGTATATATCATTGCAGAGAAAATTTCAAGTGTTTTATAGCGATTTTCAAAAGAAGTTTTTTGCCGGGCGCAAAATGCGGATAATTTCCCGCGATTTTCGGCCTTTTTTAGCCGTTACTCTCGCCTGCTGCTTCCGTTGCCTTGGGGATAAACCAAAGGTTCATGTCCGTTTCCACGCCGATGCCCGGCAAGGTCTCTGTGAAGCTATATTGCCACATATCCGCGGCATAGTAGAAGTTCGGGAAGCCGCTTTCGGGCAGGGAGAACCAAAACATATAATCCGTAAGGCGCGTAAGGTCATACCCGTAGTAGCCGAGATTGCGGTTAAAGTATACGCACGGAGTGTAGCCCGCATTTTTTATCGTCTCGCAGAATGCCACGGCGCAGTCGGTGCGCCCGGCCATGGTCATGTTTGCCGTGCGCGCGCCCGCATCCTCAATCTTTTCCCAGTCGAAAACAATCGGGAGCGTGACATTATATTGCCCTATACGCTCCAAAACAAAGTTTGCCTCTTCAATCGCTTCCTGCACGGTTATAGCTTGGGAAAACATATAAACGCCCGTTTTAAGCCCCGCACCCTGCGCCCCGCGAATATTCGCGGCAAAGTACGGATCTTCAAACAGCCCGCCCTCGGTGTAGCCGCGCCGTCCGAGGCGTATGTACGCATAGTCTATGTTTGCTTGCGCCACCTGCTGCCAGTTGATTTCGAGCTGATGCTCGGACACATCAATCCCGCGCAGCACGTCATAGTCCTCGCCGATGTAGCTTATCTCCGTTCCGTTCGCGGTGAACATCTCGGCCGTGAGCGTGTTTGCCGGAACGCCCTCAAGCGGGGTCATCCAAACCCAGTCAAACCCGTCATAGATGTACACCTGCCCTGCGTGCGGGTCGGTTTCCTCTTCAAGCTTCTCGCCCAGCAGCTTCACTCCGATAAAAATGCCGAGCGCGCAAACGGCAACGGCGAAGATTATCACGCCTATCTTGTATCTGACGGCAGTTTTCATTTCTGTCTCCAATTCGTCAAGTCAAAGTGACACATATTCTATCATATATGCCGTGCTATTTCAATGCCGAGGTAAAAATTACGCATTTTTGCCGCTTTCGCCGCGAAATAGCTCATGCATGAGAGATTACCTTCCCCAGCACTCTCAGCGGAAGCTCGGTAGAAACTATAATATCCTCATATTTCGGGTTAAGCGAGTGCAACGCGAGCGAGGCCTTGCCTACGGACAGCTCTTTAAGGTACGCGCACCCATCGTATAAAAATATGCCGATTTCCCCCGTCATGAGGCTGCGCTGTTGGCGCACCCATATAACCTCGCCGTCATGAAAGCGCGGCTCCATACTGTCCCCGGCAACGCGCACGCCGAAGTTTGCCCCATCCGGCACTTCTTCGCCCACTTCCACCATCTCGTAGTTTTCCCCGTCCAAAAACTGCCCCGTACCGGCGGAGACGGCCAGCGAATAAAGCGGCAGAGAGCGCGTTTTGCGCGCGGCAGAGGGCGCAGCGGCGGGGGAGTACTTGGCACTGAGTATCAAAAGCTCCTTGTATTCGCTCAGCTTTTTCCGTCCGGCCTCGTCAAGCCCGGCGTATGCCCCGTACTTGCCGCCCGTAAACTCCGACAGCACATCCTCAATCCCCAGCGCGGCGCACAGCACGAGAAATTGCCGCGCGTTGGGTAGGGTAGAGCCGTTTTCCCATTTACACACGGCCTGATTTGTCACATCTACGCCCAGCATTGTAAGCCTTGCGGCCAGCCCCGCTTGGCTCAGCCCCGCATCCCGTCGCGCGCGGGCAATCGTTTTGCCTATATCCATTCCCATGCCGTTTACCTCCTGTATATGTCCTTCAAATCGTCTATCGGTATGCGCACCTCGTCCAAAATAAGCCGCCGCGCGTTCACATCCACCTTTGTCACCGTGCCGCTTGCGCGCACATACCGCCCGCCGCGATAGTATACCGCCGTCACGCGCTCGCCCGGCTCAAGCCCCAAAAGCTTGCCGTTCAGCTCGTTTTGCGCATCCTCGCCGAGATACACACGCTCTTCCGTTACGCGCTCTTGTGTCAACAGCGCCTCGTCCAGCCCTTTCAGCGGTGAAAAGGGCATAAACTGCTTTGCGCGTTCAATGCTCATTGTTCCCTATGGCCTCCTATTTGCCCGTTGCGTTCAAGGGTTTTCGCTCCCTCAAGGAGATTCATGCCCTTGCAGATGATGCTTTTGCCGTATTTATCTTTCATGTTCACTATTGCCCGTTGTAAGCGCCGCTCGCGCTCTATCGCTTCGCCGTCTGTGAATATGTCGTACTGCACATTGCCCTCGTCACAAAGCCGACCGAACCCGATGTTGAGCCTAAAAACCTCGCAATCTCGCGCGGCGATGCGGTCATAAAGTGCGCCCGTGTATTCCAGCAGCTTTTTTGTGGAGCTTGAGGGCGGGTCAACGGAAATCGTGCCGTGCGCAGGCTTCACCTCGGCAGAGTACGAATACCCCAGCGAAAGCTCCACGCACCCCGCCGCAAGGTTGTTTTTCACAAGCTCCAAGCTCAAAAGCTCCGCCATTTCCAGCACCAGCAGCCGCGCCCCGGCGCAATCATACCCGGAGTGGAGCACCTGCCCCGTTGAAAGCGAGCGGCTTTTCGGCGTGTACGCCTTTATATCGCAAATTGTCGTGCTCTCGCGCCCCCAAGCATGGTCGATGAGCAAGCGTGCGTCTACGCCGAAGGTTTTGTATAAAAGCGCCTCGTCCGCGCGGGCAAGCTCGCGCATGGTGCGTATGCCGAGGTGCGAAAGGCGCTTGACCGTGCCCGTGCTTATCCGCCAAATATCCGTCAGGGGCAGATGATCCCACAGCTTTTCCCGGTAGCTTTCTTCCGTCAGCTCGCCTATAAATTCGCTTGAATGCTTGGATATAACATCAAGCGCCACTTTGGCAAGGTATATGTTCTCGCCTATGCCGCAGGTGGCCGTTATGCCCGTCTCGTTGAAAATCGCGCCCATGATTTCGCGCGCAAAGCCGCGCGGCGAGAGAGAGCGCGCGCCCATGTAGGCCGTAGCGTCCATAAAAACCTCGTCAATAGAGTAGGCGAAAATATCCTCCGGCGCGACATAGCGCAGGTATATCCCGTAAATGCGCGCGGAATACTCCATGTAAAGGCGCATACGCGGCGGCGCGGCGATGTATTCAATCCCTTTCGGTATCTCGTATACCCGCCCTCGGCTCTTCGCGCCCTGCGCCTTGATAGCGGGCGTGGCGGCAAGGCAAATTGTCCTCTCCCCGCGGGAGAGATCGGCCACGACTAAGTTTGTCGTAAACGGGTCAAGCCCGCGTTCCACGCATTCAACCGACGCGAAAAAGGACTTTAAATCAAAGCACATATATACTTTTCCCTTGACCATGCCCTTTGCTCACCTCGTTGTCGTGTTGAGATATCCTACGCCTATTATAATATCTTTTTGAGATAAAATCAACAGGAAAATTATCTTTTTGCAATGCACGGAAGAATGCAAGTTTAACTGGACAAAAGGGGATAAGTATACTATAATAATATTGGGAATCGAAAACTTATATAAAATTTGATATACCGTGCTCGGAGGGAAAGGAATGAATACTCAGCAGCTCAGATGCGCCATAGAGGTTTGGCGCTGCGGGTCAATAAGCAAGGCGGCGGAGCGCCTTTACATGAACCAGCCCAATCTCAGCCGTCTTATCAAGGGCTTGGAAGAGGAGTTTAATATCACGCTCTTTTCCCGCACGGCTTCCGGCGTTGAGATTACGCACGAGGGCGAAGCGTTTTTGACCGAGGCCGAGCGCGTGGTTACGAGTACGGACGAGTTTGAGCGCGCTTTCAAAAGCGGCGCGGGTGAGCGGCTGATGTTCCGCGTGGCCGTGCCGCGCGCAAGCTACTTGGCAAGCGCGTTTTCCGCCGCCGTGGCGCGTTGCGGCAGCATGGGGCTTGATATAACCTATAAAGAAAGCAATAACCAAGATATAATCAACTGCGTGGCCGCCTTGGGGTACGATATGGGCGTTATCCGTATGCCGGTAGAGTTCGGCGCGGCGTATAAAAAGCAGCTTGCCGACAAGCAATTGAAGTATCAGGAGATTCTCACCTTCCGCTTTGTCGCGGTGATGAGCCGGGGGCATAAGCTCTCCGGGCGCAAGAGCGTGAAATTGAGCGAGCTTGCCGAGCATACCGCCCTTGTCCACGGCGATAATTACAGCGTCAATTTCTCCGATAAGCGCACGGATCAGCTTTATAAAACCCAGCTCTACTCCAAAACCATAACCCTTTTTGAGCGCGGCAGCCAGTATGACTTTCTGCGTAACATTCCGGACACATTTATGCTCGTCTCGCCCCTGCCCAAAGAGGTGCTGGAGGCCAATTCTCTTGTGGAAGTGCCCTTGGAGGGTGACGATATGGGCCTTTTTGAAGATGTGCTCATAACTCGGCGCTACAGAAGCACCTCTCGCTTTGAGCAGGAGTTTATGAACAGTCTCCTTGACGTGCAGCATGATATTATGCGCCTACCGAACCTCTAAACGGCGAAATAACGCCAAATGCCGCATTTTTCACTGTTTGACGCACTTTCACAGCTACTTAAAAACCTGCAAATTGAGTATATACCGCGCTTTACGGCGCTCTTTGCCCGCCATCGGCGGGCAAAATAAGGCAAAAGATTGTTTAACAATAAATTAACTATGTAATTTTTATATACCAAGATATAAATAATGTATTTCAAATCGCGGCGATTTTATATTAATATAGTATACGTATTATACTGATAAGGGCTTTCTGTAAAGAATAGAAAGGGGAAACTGTCATGAATAAGTTTGATACCAAGGTACAGCATTTGAAGTACAAGGTGCTGAGATCGGTGGCCAAGCACGCTTGGGACGGGGACTTTTATACCTCCTTTATGGATATACCTAAGGAGATAATCCCCGGCAAAGTGCCCACGATGCGCTGCTGCGTTTACAAAGAGCGCGCCATCCTGGCCGAGCGCGTCAAGCTTGCGGCGGGGGGAGACAAGAATAACCCCAACGTCATCGAAGCTATTGACATCGCCTGTGATGATTGCCCCACCGGCGGATACATCGTCACCGAGGGCTGCCGCGGCTGTATTGCGCACCGCTGTGAGGACGCTTGCCCGCGCGGCGCGATAACCCATGATGAGTTTCACCATGCGCATATAGATAAATCCAAGTGCATTAACTGCGGCAAGTGCGCCAAGGCTTGCCCCTACAGCGCAATACATAACCGCAAGCGCCCCTGCCAAAACGCTTGCAAGATCGGCGCTATCTCCATGAACGAGGACGGCACTGTTAAGATTGATAACTCCAAGTGCATTTCCTGCGGCGCGTGTGTTTATATGTGCCCGTTCGGGGCGCTGTCGGATAAGTCCTTTATCCTTGACGCGATTAAGCTTTTGCGCATGAGCGACCGTGTTTACGCAATAGTCGCCCCCGCAATCGTCAGCCAGTTCACCTATGCCAAGCCCGGCCAGGTCATCACGGCTATAAAGGCGCTCGGCTTCCACAAGGTTGTTGAGGCCGCCTTGGGTGCGGACATGGTTGCCTATGCGGAAGCCGCCGAGCTTGCCGAGCGCGGATTTTTGACAAGCTCCTGCTGCCCGGCGTTCGTGTCTCTTGTTAAAAAGCAGTTCCCGCAGCTTGCCGAGAACGTTTCTCACAATATGTCCCCCATGGCGACTATCGCCAAGCGCATAAAAGAGCTTGACCCCGAAGCCAAAACCGTGTTCATCGGTCCCTGCACCGCCAAGAAAGGCGAAATGCAGCTTCCCGAGGTTCACCCGTATGTGGACTGCGTGCTCACCTTTGAAGAGCTTCAAGCCATGTTTGACAGCCGTGACCTTGACGTAGAGGGCATGGAAGAAAGCCAGCTCAACGATGCTTCCGAGTATGGCCGTATATTCGCCCACTGCGGCGGTCTTGCCACTGCGGCGGCCGAAGCGCTTCACGAGCAGGGGAGCGACTTTGAGCTGAAGCCCCTGAGCTGTGACGGTATTGAGGAATGCAAGCTTGCCTTGCTCAAAGCCTCCAAGGGTAAGCTTGATGCCAACTTCATCGAGGGTATGGCCTGTATGGGCGGCTGCGTCAACGGCGCGGGCAACATGGTTCATGCCGAATCCAACCGCGTGAAGGTCGATGCCTTCAGCAAGCAGGCTCAGCTTAAGAGCATTAAGGATTCTCTTGACACGGCCGTTACCGAGTTTGACACCGAGGTTTCCGGCGACAGCAAGAGAAACGTATAAAATACGAAGTTTTTCTACATACCTCTTTCCTTTTTTGCGGCTGCCCGTATATGCGGGCAGCCGCGTTTTTTGTTCTTTTCAGAGGTTCAAAGCTCTCGGGTATCTGCGCTTTTATGTTCGTTAAAACCCGCACATTGTCCCAATTTGTCTAGTGACAAACTTCAACAAGTATGCTATCTTATATACTGGATATTGGTGATTAGTTTTTATCAAATACAAGAAGGGAGACCGACATGGTAACAAACAAGGAAAAGCTTTTTGCCCTCGGCAAAAAAATGACCGACCGTATACCCTATAAACTCGGCTTGAAGAAGCTGGACGAGACTTGCCCGGAATACAAAGGGCTTGTCAACGTGCTTGACGATGAAATGGTTGACATTGCGTTGAGCATGAAGCAGCGCACCCCCATGAGATTTGATGAGATCAAGGCCGCCTGCGGCATAGCGGACGATAAGCACCTTGAAGAAAAGCTCTTTGAAATGAGCTGCATAGGCTTGCTTGAGTACAACTGGGAGAATGAAGACCATGTAAAGCAGTATCTTCTGCCTCTCTTTGTTCCCGGCGCGGCGGAATTTTTGAATATGCGCGGTGATTTCGTCAAGGAGCACCCCGAGGTTGCCGATATGTTCCACGATATGGCGCGTCTGCCCCTTGAAAAGGTCACGCCCATGGTGCCTCCCGGCGGTGCGGGAATCGGTATGCACGTTATTCCCGTTGAAAAGGCGATACCGAGCGGCTCTAAGTCTGTCAGCGTGGAGCACCTTTCCCACTGGCTGAAAAAGTACGATACTTACGCTGTCGGTGTGTGCTCCTGCCGCCGCGCGCAGAGCGTCCGCGGCCAAGGCACGGGCGATATTGAGGATTTGTGGTGCATTGCCGTGGGCGACTGCGCCAAGTATTGCGATGAAACCGGCAAGGACGGCCGTCTCATATCCTATGACGAGGTTATGGAGATTCTCCAGCGCGCCGAGGATGAGGGCTACGTGCATCAGATAACCAACATTGACGGCGAGGATAAGATTTTTGCAATCTGCAACTGCGCGCCCGGCGTGTGCTACGGTCTGCGTACCTCTCAGCTTTTCAATACCCCCAATATGTCCCGCAGTGCCTATAGGGCGCACGTTGAAGCGGAAAAGTGCGTTGCCTGCGGCAAGTGTGTTGAAGTTTGTCCTGCGGGGGCTGCCAAGCTCGGGCAAAAGCTTTGCACCAAGACCGGCCCCGTGGAGTATACCAAGCACGAGCTTCCCGATGACACCAAGTGGGGTCCGGAAAAGTGGGATGAAAACTACCGCGACAATAACATGATAAACTGCTACGACAGCGGCACTGCCCCCTGCAAAACGGCCTGCCCCGCGCATATAGCCGTTCAGGGCTATATCAAGATGGCCGCCGAGGGGCGTTATCTGGACGCTTTGAAGCTCATCAAGCAGGATAACCCGTTCCCCGCCGTCTGCGGCAGCATATGCAACCGCCGCTGTGAGGACGCTTGCACCCGCGGCACTGTCGATGCGCCCATAGCCATTGACGAAATCAAAAAATTCATTGCCGAGCAGGAATTGCACGCGGATAAGCGCTACGTTCCCGCCCGCCGCACCCGCAAGGCCGACACTAACGACTATGCCGAAAAAATCGCCGTCATCGGCGCAGGCCCTGCCGGTATGAGCTGCGCTTTCTTCCTCTCCAACATGGGCTACCCCGTCACCGTTTTTGAAAAGAACGAGGTTCCCGGCGGTATGCTCACTGTCGGCATTCCCTCTTTCCGACTCAATAGAGACGTTGTCAATGCCGAAATCGACGTTCTTCGCGAAATGGGCGTTGAGTTCAAATGCGGCGTTGAAGTCGGCAAGGATATCACGATAGACGAGCTGCGCGCGCAGGGCTATAAGGGCTTCTTCCTCGGCATCGGCGCTCAGAAGTCCGCACCTCTCGGCATTTCCGGTGAGGAGCTTTCCGGCGTTTACGGCGGCGTTGACTTCATGCGTGAAGTCAACCTTAACAAAAACCCCGCAGTGGGCAAGAAGTGCGCCGTTATCGGCGGCGGCAATGTCGCTATGGACGTGTGCCGCAGTGCCGTGCGTCTCGGCGCGGAGGAGACCTATGTGCTCTACCGCCGCTCCGAGGCCGAAATGCCCGCTGATAAGGCCGAGGTTGCAGAAGCAATCGAAGAGGGTGTGAAGTTTAAATTCCTTTGCGCTCCCGTTGAGCTTATCGGCGAAAACGGCAAGGTTACCGCTGTCAAGGTCGAGCTTATGGAGCTTGGCGAAGCCGATGAAAAGGGCAGACGCAAGGCAGTCGGCACGGGCAAGTATGAGCTTATCGAGGTCGATTCCGTCATTTCCGCAATCGGCCAAAAGGTTGAGCTGGGTGGCATTGCGCCCGAGGGCATGACCTTCAACAAAAACGGCACTGTCATCGCTGACCCCGTCACTCTTCAAACCGCGCAGAGCGATATATTTGTCGGCGGCGATGCCCTCACCGGGCCGAAGTTCGCCATTGACGCTATCGCCGCCGGTCGCGAGGCCGCCGAGTCTCTTCACCGCTATGTGCATCCCGGCCAGAGCCTCACTCTTGCCCGCAACCGCCGTCAGTTCATCGAGCTTGACAAGGATAATCTTCTTATCCCCGTTGAAAGCTTTGATAATTCCTCCCGTCAAGTTCCGGGTACGGATGCGGCCAAGGCCAAGAGCTTTGAAAACGCCCGCCTGAGCTTCACCGAGGAGCAGGTTAAGCGTGAGGCCGCGCGCTGCCTCGGCTGCGGCGCTACCGTGGTTGATGAAAATAAGTGCGTCGGCTGCGGCCTTTGCACCACGCGCTGTGAGTTTGACGCAATACACCTCAGCCGCGACTTGCCCGAAGCCTCTACCATGATGAAGGCCGAAGATAAGCTCAAAGCCATCTTGCCCTACACGCTCAAGCGCGAGGTCAAGATAATGCGCAAGAAAGGCAAATAATGCACGAGCTGGGCACTGTAATATATGTGATTGAAACCGTTGAAAAGCTCGCCGAGGAGAACAGCCTCACCAAAGTCGGCTCTGTCACCTTGGAAGTGGGCGAGGTAAGCGGTATCATTCCCGAATATCTTTCGGATTTTTGGCTCTACGCGCGCAAAAGCCACCCCATTTTGGCCGAAGCCGAGTTGAAGATAGAAACGCTCCCCGGCGTGACCTTTTGCCAAGACTGCAAAAAAACATACTCCACCGTCCGATACGCTAAGGAATGCCCGCACTGCCACAGTACGAATACGTTCCTTGTCACGGGCAATGAGTATAACCTAAAAGAAATAGAAGCAATGTAAAATAACGCCCTTGAGCCTCGGCTCAAGGGCGTTTGCTGTGTAGTTTGGTTTTTCCTTTACTCTGTTCTCAGAGCTTCCACGGGGTCTTTCTTTGCCGCGAGGCTGGACGGGATGAGGCCGGCGATGAACGTAAGCACTACGCTTATTATCACCAAGCCCACGCCGCCTATCCACGGCAGTGAAGCTTTCAGCACCATTATCCCCGTCAAATCGCGCACGATTATCGTTATCGGGATGTTGAGCAGCACGGTGGCAAGAATGCCTATCGCGCCTGCTGTCAGGCCGATTATAAAGGTTTCGGCGTTGAATACGCGGGATACATCCTGCTTCGATGCGCCTATGGCGCGCAGTATGCCGATTTCCTTTGTGCGTTCAAGCACGCTTATGTATGTGATAATGCCTATCATAATTGACGAGACAACAAGGGAAATCGCAACGAATGCAATAAGAACATAGCTTATAACATCAATTATCGTCGTGATAGAACTCATCAAAAGCGCAACAACATCAGTGTAGCTTATTTGGTCATCATCGCTTGCTGCGTCATTGTAGCGCTCAATCGCGTCTGCAATCGCGTCCTTATTTTCAAAGGTGGAGACATAGATGTTTATCTTGCTCGGTGTATCAAGGTCAACGTAGCCGAGCTTTTTCAGATTGTCCTTGTAGGTCGAATCCGAGTAAACAGGCGGCATGGCGTTGTTGTAAATCCAAAGATAATCATCGTCCTCAAGCGCGAGCAGCTCAAACTCGTGCGCCAGCTTGCTGTCTGAGAGATTGCGGTAAAGCGCCTCCATTTGAGAAGCGTATATTTCCTTTACCTGCTCCGCTATCATTTGATCGACATAGTCAAAGAGCGTGTCATCGTCCATCTTGCTGAGCATCGAGGAGTATTCGGGGTAGCTTTTGAGCACCATATCCTCAATGTCGGCGCGCGTCATGCCATCGGTTTCCTCGTCCACAAGCTCCTGCACATAGTCATCTTCGGGCACGCTCATGTAGTCAACATATACATCGGCAAGCTCCGCTTCATTAGCCCCGGCGATGTATTCCTTCGCGGCCTCGGTTTTGCGCGTGTTGGAGAAGGCTTCATCGCTGCTTTCGAGGAACGGTAAGCCCGTGAACACATCGTGCTCGGGGTCATCAAGCTGACGGCGGACAAGATCCTTTGTCGCGGCCACTTCCACCACGTGCTCCACAAGCGCGTGCGTGTATCCGATAGAGCCGGTAATCATGCCGGAAACCGCGTCCTCATTTTGGCGGATAATGCCGACAATCTTCACATCCATGCCGTTTTTGTAGAGCGTTTTCAAGCCAAGCTCTTCATCGGCGAGGTTTATAAATTCCCCGTCCTCATCGCTGTAGCTGTACTGGTCGGCCGGGTAGATGTAGCGAATCACGAGATTGCAGATTTCCTCATAGCTCCAGCTTTCTATGGCCGTGTTGAGGTTGTCTTGGTCTATGAACGACTGCATATCGTCTGAAAGGTCGCTGTTGGATTTGAGGCCGAGCGCGTACAGCACAAGGTCGGAAACCTCGTTATTTTCATTGACTGTCAGCACAACCTCGTCATACTTTTCCGGCCAGTGGCCGTATATGAGGTCGTATTGCTCTTTCAAAAGCGGGTTTACAAGCTCGCCGTTTTCGCCGGGCAGCATTTCCTGCCACGCATCGGCTATGGAGTAGTACGAGCCGAATGTAGAGAAGTACGAGCTGTAGTCGCCGCCGAAGGTGGCGCTCATCGCGGCTTGAATAAGCTCGGTTATATCGGTTTTCACGATGTTGTTGTCCACGTCCTCGGCATAGAGGTTCATGTCGAGGTCGTAGGAGTAGAGTATCGAGCTAATGTATTGCTGCACATCCGCGTCCGTTTCAAGAAATTCCTTGAACGGCTTGAGGTTATTCACCTCTTTGTCGGCGGAAACCATAGAGTTTATCATCTCATAGAGAATGGTGTTGGAATATACCGCGTCATTTTCGTGCTTTGTCTCCGACGCTTCGGATTGCACACCCATGAGCGAGGTCATCATGCTTGACATATCGTAGCTTTCCGCCTCTATCGTCAGAGGGTAGCTTGAAAGCGTATCTTCCTGCACCTTGTCTATGTAGTTTTGAATGCCGTTTGAAAGCGACATTATAAGCGCAATGCCTATTATGCCAATGCTCCCGGCAAAGGCGGTGAGTATCGTTCTTGCCTTTTTCGTCAAGAGGTTGTTCATCGACAGGGAAAAGGCCGTGGCGAAGCTCATTGAGGTCTTTTTTGTCTTAGTGCCGACTTCGGCAAGCTCGTTGCCGCTGTTGTAAGGCTCGCTGTCGGCGGTGATAAGGCCGTCTTTCAGGCGGATAATGCGGCTTGCGTATTCCTCGGCAAGATCCGGGTTGTGCGTCACCATGATGATGAGCTTATCAGCGGAAATCTCCTTTAGGATGTTCATTATCTGCACCGAAGTGTCCGAGTCAAGCGCGCCTGTCGGCTCATCGGCAAGGAGAATGTCGGGGTCATTTACCAGTGCGCGCGCAATTGCCACGCGCTGCATCTGCCCGCCGGACATCTGGTTGGGCTTTTTGTATATCTGATCCTCCAGCCCGACTTTCTTCAGCGCGTCTATCGCCCTTGCCTTGCGCTCGGCAGGGGCAACGCCGGAGAGCGTCAACGCAAGCTCAACGTTTGACAGCACAGTCTGATGCGGGATAAGGTTGTACGACTGAAAAACAAAGCCGATAGAGTGGTTGCGGTAAGAGTCCCAATCCGCGTCGGTGAAGTTTTTAGTGGACTTCCCGTTTATCACAAGGTCGCCGGAGGTGTAACCGTCAAGCCCGCCGATGATGTTCAAAAGCGTGGTCTTGCCGCAGCCGGAGTGACCCAAAATCGCCACAAATTCATTCTCTCTGAATTCAAGGTCGATTCCTTTCAGCGCGTGAACAACGGAGTCACCCGCCATGTAGTCCTTTTTGATGTTCTTTAGCTTGAGCATTCGTTTCCCCTCTTCGGATAAGATAATGCAGGACAAATTTCGCCGTTGACACGGTCGCGAATCTGCGTTAGAATATATAGGCTTTCAATACGCTTCCGTAGCTCAGTAGGATAGAGCGTCCGCCTCCTAAGCGGAAGGTCGCGCGTTCGAATCGCGCCGGGAGTGCCATTTTTATTTCGGAGATCTGAAAAGGTCTCCTTTTTTATTCTCTGACGCAGTACGTTTTTTGTACCGACTATAATATCACTTTAGCATGAAAAAATATATTGATATTTCGTGAATTTTTCAAAACCGGGCTGATTTGATAAACAAATCTCTCCCTGCTCGCAGTAAGCGAGAGGGGAGAGCGGGTGATTACAAAAAGATGAGCGAGTTTTCGCCTCATGCGCACAAAAACCCGAGCGAGTTACCCCGCCCGGGTTTTTCATGTCTATACGTTTTATTCCCCCAATGCAACCCTTTGGAACTCGTGCAGGGCATCGAGATAGGCTTTCTTGTCGAGCATATAGCTCAGCCCGTGCCCCGCGCCGGGGACTGTAAGCAGCCGCTTATAGTCGGATGCACACGCGGCGTAATTTTCCCGCCCCATGTCGCACGGGACAAAGCGGTCGTCCCCGCCGTGGACGAAGAGCGCCGGGATTTTGCACTTTGCCAGCGCTTCCGGCGCTGACGCTGCTTCCACGTCAAACCCGCCGTAGACCAAGCCGCACAGCCGCGCGAGCGGGTACAGCAAGAATACGGGCGCATGAGCATCCGCCAGAACCTTTTTCACAATTGCGGCAGGGGAAGTATACCCGCAGTCGGCGGCCACGCCCACCACGTTTTTCGGCAGGTCAAGCCCCGTTGCCATAAGCACCGTTGTCGCGCCCATCGACATTCCGTAAAGAAGAATCTTCGTCTCCGCGCCGAAGTGCTCAACGGCATAATTGACCCACGAGAGGCAGTCATATCGCTCCTTTATGCCGAGCGTGAGGCATTTGCCCTCGCTTTTGCCGTGCGCGCGCTCGTCCACGAGCAGCACGTTGTACCCGCCCTCGCGGGCAAACTGCAACCCGCCGCAGAAATCGCGCTCTGCGCCGCTTTTGTAGCCGTGGAACAGAATCTGCACGGGTGCGGCGGGGGAAGAGCCGGTGTAGAGCTTGGCGTGCAGCTTCAAGCCGTCATATGAGGATATGTACACATCCTCATATGGAATCGCCAGCGCCGCGCGCGTCATCGCGTGAAACTCGTCCTTATACGGGGCGTATTGCTCCGTTTTCGGCATATAAAAAAGCATTTTTTCCGTCTGCTGCGGCACAACAAGCCCCTTGCGGTAGCAAATGTACGCAGCAATGAGAATAAGCGCTGCGAGTGCAAGAACAATCCAAAGAAAAACCATATCATCGCTCCATTTTTATTGATACAAAAAGCATAAGCGCGAACGGGCAAAATGTCAACTGTCAAAACAGGAGCGTTGCAATAACTTAAGTAGTTTTTTCTTATTGATTACGTAGTAGAAAAAAATGTTATAGAATT
>CAZGFK010000040.1:0-14499 GCA_964524815.1 uncultured Oscillospiraceae bacterium | reverse complement strand
CCGATGCCGTCCTCGTCCTGCTCTCATCCCAAGCTGCCGGAGCGTATACAGAGTACGCCGACTACGGGGTAAATGATGCCGAGGGGTAAAGGGAATAAAACAGTTATATAAAAGAGTTGGTGTATGCGCACCAACTCTTTTATATATCAAAATGATTATAAGATGAATTCTGCCCCTGCTCACTCACACAACCAAAAAGAACCCGCCGGTTCAGCGGATTCTTTTCGGTTGAAAGTTAAATGTCGTTTTTTTGCAAAGCGATAAACTGCGCATTGGTTTTCGCGGCTGCCTAAACGGGCGGCAGCAGTACCGCCTTTCCGTTCGCAGACGGCGGACAGAAGCAGCACCTGCTTACGGCCGGGGATCAGTTAAGGCAGTAGACCGGTATAGTCTGCTCCACGCCGAACGCGGAAACGGTCAGCCTTACGCCGCCGTTGATAGTGCCGATAATGGCAACATCACAGCTCTGCGTATCTTCGCTGGGGGTGAGCTGCAAAACGGTGTCATCGCTGACGGACCATGTGAACTTAACGCCCTCAACGGTCATCGGGTATGGCACTGCGGTGAGTTTGACAACTTCGTTATTGCTCAAACGCATAGTGAAGTCGGTAAGAGTGTTCTCGTAATTCTTAATTTCGATTCGCTCCAAGGTGGGGGTAGGCGTGGGGGAGGGCGTGGGAGCCGCTTCAATCTGCGGCACATTGTTCGTCACGGCGATGGGCGCGGTGGCTTTGGATACGACAGTATCTGCGCTGTCAAGGCTGGTGGACACCATTACTATGACGGCAAGGATGACCGCAACAACCAATATCAAACCGAAAATCATTTGCCATTTAGTGTTCGTCTCAGCCCGCTCGTAGGATACAGTGCCTTTGACTGTTCCGGGGGTGGTGCCGGGAGTGCGCGTGCTCTGCGTTACCCTGCGCGTGCCGCAATTGGGGCAGCGGCTGCGCATGGAGGAAAAGGTTTCCCCGCATCGACGGCATTTAACTTCAGGAATCATGCTCATTTACAAGTTCCTCCTCAATTCTATGTAGCTATAGAACCACCTTATAATACATCTTATTGGGCTTTTAGTCAAGCCTTGAGGTGCACTTGTGCTTGATTTTGACTGCTTTTTTGACCGTTTTTCCCCACTCAGCCCCTAATTATGAGCTGATTTTCAATAATAAGGCGATAAAACGAGGCAAATTTGCACCGGCGACGCGAAATGTCCACCACTCGCGCACAATAAATTTTGCCCTTTTTATTACGGATATTGAAAAATGCGCACGGCAATGGTAAAATATAATCAGAATTAATGCTGTTTTAAGAAACGGAGCTTATGTTATGGCCAAGAATATAACCCGCATCGTGCTCACCGGCGGCCCGGCGGCCGGAAAAACCACCCTTATAAGCCGCATTCTCAAAGAGTTCAAAACCGAGGACGGCTGGCGCGTCCTGATTATTCCCGAAACTGCGACCGAGCTTATCTCCGGCTTTGGTATAAAGCCGTTCGGCGAGTGCGTGACGATGGAGGAGTTTCAGTATTTTGTTATCTCCGACCAGCTTCACAAGGAAAAGCTGGCGCTGGGCGCGGCGGAGCTTGTGCCGGAGGATAAGGTGCTGATAATATATGATCGCGCCGTGCTTGACGATAAGGCGTATATTACGGACGAGCAGTTTCGCGATACGCTTGCGCACTTCGGGCGCACGGAAGAGGACGTTTTGCGCGGGTATGACGCGGTGCTGCACCTTGTCAGCTGTGCCAAGGGTGCGGAGTTTGCCTATAATTTCGGCAATGCCGCGCGCTATGAAAGCGTTGAGGTTGCCCGTGAGAAGGACGATTTGACCCTGCGCGCGTGGAGCCGCCATCCGAATCTTCATATAATCGACAACTCCGTGGACTTTGACGATAAAATCAACCGCGCCATGGCCGCTGTGTTTGCGCTGGTTGGACAGCCCGCTCCGCAGGCGGCAAAGCGCAAGTACCTCATCTCCATGCCCGATACCGCCGCGCTCACGGCGAATCTCAGCGCTGTTGCCATGGATATGATGCAGACCTATCTTGCCCCCTCTAAGCCCAATGTTGAGCGCCGTGTGCGCCAGCAAAAGAGCGGGAGAGACTATCTGTATTTTTACACCGAGAAGCGCTTGGGCGAGGACGGACAGCACTGGGTTACCGAGCGCCCCATATCCGAAAAGGAGTATGTGGCCTACCTCATGGAGGGGGACGTGAACCTGCACAGCGTGCGCAAAACGAAGTACCGTTTCACCTATGCCGGGCGGCGAATGGAGATAGATGTGTACCCCTTCTCCGCCGACCGCGCCGTGCTCTTCATCTACGACCCCGCGCCTACCGGTACGCCCGTTCCGCCGGAAATCGAGATTTTGCGCGAAGTCACCGGCGACCCGACATATAAAAACCGCCACCTCGCCGGAACGCAAATGTTGTGACAAAAAACGTATGTATTGTGCGGGAGAAATGATATGGTAAAAACTAAAACGAGAGAATCCAATATAGAGCTTCTGCGCGTGGTGACGATGCTGCTGATAGTAATGTACCACATAGTGTACCACGCGGTGCAGGGGCAGCTCGGCGAAAGCTATTTGTTTCATGAGCCGGTTTTTTATAAAAAGCTGATTATTCTGCTCGTGATTTACACATTCGGCAATGTGGGCAATATGATATTTATGCTTATAACCGGCTATTTCATGGCGAACAGAACCGAAGCCGAGGGCAAGCGAATAGACTTGGGTAAGATATCGTACAAGCTCTTGACGCAGCTTGCGTTTGTCACGGTTGTTATGATGATAGTGTCGTTGATAGTTAATCGCTTTGTGAGCAATGCGATGGTGACTATACTTGGCATATCGCTTTTTAATAAGTCCTCATGGTATATAGGCTATTATTTCGCGGTTATGCTTATTGCGGCGCTTTTCTTGAACAATACTTTAGCCGGTTTTGACGCAAGTCGGTATTTGACATTTAGCGTTGCGGGGCTTGCTTTTGCGTCTTTTTGTTGGACAAGCTCGCTTGCAAACGCTTTGGGCAATACCATGACGGATTTAATCGCAGGTGTGTCAATGTATGCCCTCGGCGGGTACATTCGCCGTTATGACCCATTCAAAAACGTGCGCACATATGTGTTTTTCGCGGTTATTCTTCTGATGTACGGCCTTATCGGGCTGTCGTACTACGGTAGTGTGCAGATGGAGATACAAAACTATGCCGCAACAAAGTCGGTGGGCGGAATTGCGCAGAGCATTGCCATATATGATAAAAGCAGTATAATGACGATTGTGATTTCGATCCCGGTGTTTGAACTTTTCCGGCGTATTAAAATGCCGAAGAGCGGGCTTGTTAATTTCTTGGGTGCGTCAACGCTTACAGTGTATCTTGTGCATGATAACGCCTTTTTCTACAGCCTTTGGAGATTGCAGGACTGGGTGACGATGTTGCATGATACTCCGGCGCTTTTTGCCGCGCAGCTTTGCAAGTGGACGCTTATTACATTCATGTCCGGCGTGGTGGTGTATGCGCTTTTTCTCTTTTTCGCGCGCGGCGCGAAAAAGCTAAAGCCACTGTTAGTGAAAAAAGAAGTTAATAGTTAAAATATCAACCCCGAGGGGCGATTTTTGAAAATCATAATCGCTCCTCGGGGTTTTGTTATCTTATATAGCTCAGTAGTTCGGCTTTTTTAGCTTCGACAAGCTGATACCAGTAATATTTGAAGTTTGCTTCGCTTTTAAACATAATTCTCGCATATGAAAGGCTTTCACGCAAGAAATGAGCGAGACGCGCGGCGTATATAGGCTCGTCACTCCCGCTGTTACGGAAAAGCGCTGTGTCGGAGTATACGCCGTCAGAGACGGTGACAACGCAGCTTTTGCCGGCGGGGCAGGTGACTGTGACGCGCCCGTTTTGCATAACCGCACTGCAATCCTTGCCCACGCATTCAACGCTGTAGTCTCGGCCGGAAGCGGCATTGCCGCAAGCGTAGATATCAAAGCTTTCCGTGCCGGTAGGGTCAAGATAATAATCGTATACGAAATCGCCCTCGCCGTTCATCAGCTTTATAAAGTTTGCTGCGGCGGCGTATCCATCGGGAAAAACCTCAAGCTCCGTCAGTCCGGGCAAATCGCCTGTATGCTCTTTGATTTCCAGCGTCATGGAGCGCACATTTTTTGCTCCTACCTGAATCTCCGTTGCAGAACCCAGCGCGTTCAGCGCCCCGATATCAACGGTTGAGCCGTTATCTAAGCGCAGAAGCGCCGAGGTGATGTTTGCATCCGGACTTGGGTCATCGTAGAGCTTTATGCGCGCGATGTTCTGCGGCGTGTCAAATTCAATGCTTATGCTCTGCTTGTCATCGCTCTTGTCGGGGCGCCAAACGCCTGTGACCGTGCCGGGGAGAGACTTGGCGTTTGTTGTATCGGCCAAGACAAAGTCCGTCAAAAGCCGAGCATCGCCGGATGAGGCGCTGACCTTAGCAGAGTAACACAGCGAGGTGGTTTCGCGCTCCCAAAACACCTTGTCGCCGGTTATAACTTGCTCATAGCGTTCAGCCTCGTCCTGCGAGCGGTGCTCCCGTGCGGCCTTGTTCAAGCGACTGCTTTCTGCAATACGCGAAAGAGACCCGGCGGACACGGGCATTCTAATGCGTTTATCCCAATCGTGTATTCCCGGAGCGAGGAGATTCAATTCCTCTCCGGGATTTTGAGTTTGCCGTATGTTAATAAGGAACGGATTCTTAGCCCCGTAGTAGGCCGTGCTGTAGGCATAGCCCTTGAAAACCTGTGGCTTATAATCACCCTGAGCGAGAATCAGCCCTATTGCCCTGTCGGAAAGAAGCGCCGTCAACACATGGTCGGGGTGCTTATCACAGCCGACTGAATAAATGACATCGGGCTTATATTGCAAAATAACGGCTTGCACATCCTCAAGAAAGCTTTGACGCGTGTATTCTCGCCCCTCGCGAAACGGCGGGTGATCGGCAAGAGCGTATGTTGCAGAGTAACCGGCAAAGGACTTGGCAAGTGCCGTTGTGTTATAAAGCGGCATACCGTCCTCGTCCGTGCAAAAATCGCCGTAGCCGAGAAAAATAATGTGCTCTTCGTCTACGCCGAGCACACTCAGCGCGTTTATTCCCTCGTTGAGCCGCTGCTCGGCGGGTACGGAAACATCGCCGTTCGTGGCGTATACAACATACACTTCGCTGCCGTACCGCAGGTACTCCTCTATCACGCCACCGGCGAGGTTTATCTCATCGTCCTGATGCGGCACGATTATCATAACACGCCTGTTGCCGTAAAGTGCTTCTTTCCCAGTGTCAACTTCTTCATAATCGGCAGAGGGGAGATAAAGCAGGATTACGGCAAGGTTAATCACGATTCCCGCTGTAGCAGCCACAGCGGCGGCAAGAACAATGCTCTTGCCGATACGCGGCTTAATAAAGTACAGTATGAATACCGCAAAAAAGCCGATGATTATCGCCGGGGTCATCACAGTATCACTCGGTTGCGTCAAAAGCAAAAGCGAGATAACCCATACCGCGCCCCAAAGTCCCAAGACAAAGAGGAGTGCAAAAAGAATCCCCAATAAAATGCGTTTAAACATAGTGTTCTCCTATTTTCTCGTTTCTCTCGCGAAGTAGAATATGTACTGCTGGGCAAGCCCGGCATATTCGCCGAGCGTGGCGGGGTCAAAATCGGGTGGAAAATGCTCGCGCAGGGCGCGGCGAATCCATACATCTATAGGGAAAGCTTCCATGTGCCCAAGCCCAAACAGCACTACGCAGTTGGCAACCTTTTCGCCCACGCCGGGCAGCGTGAGAAGCGCTGTCTTGGCTTCATGATAGTTTGCCGATATGAGTTCATCGAGGTCTAAAGCGCCCTCGGCCACGGCGCGCGCCGCGGCGATGATGTACGCCGCGCGATAGCCGCAGCGTAGCGAGGCGAGATCACTTTCCGCGAGCGCGGCAAGGCGCTCCGGCGTAGGGAAAGTGAAAAACCGCTCCCCGTCAAGCTCGGTTGTGCCGCCGAAATCGCGGCAAAGGCGCTCGGTAATGCCCTTAATGCGCTTGATGTTATTGCACTGGGAAATGATGAACGAGCACAGCGCTTCCCACGGCTCTTGCCGCAAAATACGTATGCCCTGCCCGTATTCCACGCACTGCGCGAGGTATTCGCCCCCGTGAAAGCCTCGGCTTATTTCGGCATAGTCGCGGCCGAGGTCGAAATAATCGCGCCACAGCTCTATAGGCGCGAATGAGCGGATATAGATTTCTCCATCCTTTTCCCACACGCGCGCGGCGTATCCGTGTGCAACGCCCGTGTATACGCCGTTTTCGTCCGCGTTCCAGCGGAAGCATTGCCCGCACTCAAAGGTTTTCACGAGATCCAGCTCCGCGCTTGACCCCAAGCGCAGTGTTTGCGCCTCGCCCATGTCTCTCCCTGCCTTTTATCTATTAATGTAAACACTATATCGCACGCGCGCGTTTTTTTCAAGTGTGTTGATTTTATTATAGCGGATATGTTATAATTTCCTCGCGATTTTCTTATCGGAGGATAATTCATGGCAACAGCTTTGGAAGTTACAATCCGTGTTGCGGCGCTGGGTGCGGCGTTGACGCTCTTGCCGCTGGGCATGGGATATGTTTTTCTGCATAAAACCGATTTCGACAGGGGCTTTGTATTCCTGTTCGGTGTTTGCGCGTTTTTGACGCTTTTTGAGGCGGTGTATCTGCCGTTTTTCATCGCGGACGGCTCGTTTACGATGATGTCGGCGGTGTTTTTCGTGCTTGCGGCGGCGCTGGCGGTGCTGGGGTTCTTCCTCAAATCCCGCTGCCCATCCGAAAAGCGCCCCAAGCCTTTGCTTACGCGGCGCGAATGGGTGTGCGTTGCGCTTTTGGCGCTTGTGGTTGCGTGGCAGATTCTGCGCGCAACGCTCGGCGGCGGCACATGGAATATTGATGACGGCTGGTATCTTGCCATCGCGAACACCGCCCTTTACACCGATGACATTATGCGCACCGACCCCACAACGGGCTTTGCCCTTGATTACTTTGCGCAGATGAGCCGGTATTTATCATACGTTTTCTCCCCGTGGGCGCTCTTGCTCGGCGCGCTGGCGAAGCTGTTCTCATTCAGTGTGCTTGTGCTCGCGCGCACGGTGCTCCCCGGCTTTTTCATCGTGCTTTTCTATGCGGTGCTCTATAGGCTCGTCACGGTCTTTTATAAGGGTGAGCGGGAAAAGGCGCTCCTTGCGCTGCTGCTTTTGAGCGTTTTCTATGAGATTTGCGCAGTCGCGATGAATCTGCGCTACACTTGGGCTATCTGCTATCCGTGGATGGGCAAGGCGTTCGGGCCGAGCATTATTTGCCCCCTCGCGCTCTATTTCTTTCTCCGTCTTGAAGATGAGCAGGATAAAAAGCGGCGGCGCTTTTTGTGGCTGGGTATATTCCTCGCCAACGCCGCCGGGTGTACGGTTGCGTCCAGCAGTGCGGAAATGTGCCTGATGCTGCTCGGCTGCTGGGGGCTTGTGTACGTAATACGCACGAAAAAATATTCAACCGTGTGGAAGCTCGCCCTTGCCGTCACGCCAAGCCTTGCGCTCATGTCGGCGCATTTAATGATGTGAGGAGGGAAACGCAATGCTTGAAAGCTTAAGAATAATCGTTGAAGAGACTATGGACGTTTATCGCCTCGGCACATTGGACGGGCGGCTGTTCATCCCGTTTGCGATATGCTGCATCTATCTATTGCTCTCCCCGAATAAGGAGCATGACCGCGCGCGGCAGTATTTCGTCTATCCCTCGCTCATTTTATGTGTTTTCATCTTCAACCCCGTTTTCATTCATTACATGGTCAAAATCATGGGCGACCCGGAGCGCGTTGTGCGCGTATTTTGGCCGCTGCCGATAGGCGGGGTGTTTGTCTATTGCGTTATCCATGCGCTCTGCACCCTGCACGAGAAGTGGAAAAAGGCGGCGGTGCTGCTTGCAATGGTGGGAACGTTTTTGCTCATTTCGGACGGGAATGTCGCGGGGATATCATTCCGCCGCGCCGACAACGCCGAGAAGATGATCCCCGGCGTGCAGGAAATGTGCGACACTATTTATAATCTCACAGGCGAGCGTGAAACGCGCGTGCTCATGCCGAAATCGCTCTTTTTCTGGACGCGCAGCTACAATGCGCTCATCCTCACCCCGTTTACGAACAAAACCGATTTCATGTATGCCGATGACGGGCTTTGGGATCTTGACGCAACGGGCGAAAATGCGCTTGAAGAAAACTGTGAGTATATAGTAATCACTTCTGCCGTGAAGTCCCACGGCTCGCTTGAGGATTACGGCTATTACCTCGCCGCTTCCGTCACCGGCGACAATTGCCTTTATTACATTTACCGTTTGACAGAGTAAAATCAGAATCATATATGTATAGTAAACAGCCCGGTGCTTCGGCACCGGGCTGTTTCTATCTATTAAGCTTTTGCGCTGTACTGTGCTTTGCGGCTCAGTACATACCGCCCATATCGCCGCCGGCGGCGGGCATGGGGGGGTTCTTCTCCGGCAGGTCTGCAACGAGGCTCTCGGTCGTGAGCACCATTGCGGCCACGGAAGCGGCGTTTTCAAGCGCGCTGCGGCAAACCTTAGTCGGGTCAACAATACCCATGGCTATCATATCGCCGTATTTGTCGTTTGCGGCATCGTAGCCGTAGTTTGCAGTTTCGGCAGAGTAGACGTTGTTGAGGATAACAGCGCCCTCAAGGCCGGCATTTGCGGCGATCTGCATGGTGGGGGCTTTCAGCGCCTTTGCGATAATGGCAGCGCCGGTCTTTTCGTCGCCCTCAAGAGTGCTGACGAGCTTGTCGGCCGCCTTGGAAGCGAGCACGTAGGCTGTGCCGCCGCCGGGTACGATACCCTCGGCAACTGCGGCGCGAGTGGCGTTGAGCGCGTCCTCTATGCGCAGCTTCTTTTCTTTCATCTCTGTCTCGGTTGCGGCACCGACCTTGATAACGGCAACGCCGCCGGAGAGCTTTGCAAGGCGCTCCTGGAGCTTTTCCTTGTCGTACTCGGAAGTGGTGACGGTGATCTGGTGCTCTATCTGCGCGGTGCGCGCCTTGATGTCCTCGGAAGAGCCTGCGCCGTCAACGATAACGGTGTTCTCCTTCGTGACCTTGACCTGGTGCGCCTGACCGAGCATGGAGATGTCGGTATCCTTAAGCTCCATGCCAAGCTCGGAAGAGATGACCTGACCGCCGGTGAGGATCGCGATATCCTGAAGCATTTCCTTGCGTCTGTCGCCGAAGCCGGGGGCTTTCACGCAGATGCAGGTGAACGTGCCGCGCAGCTTGTTGAGAATGATGGTGGCAAGAGCTTCGCCCTCAACATCCTCTGCAATGATAAGGAGTTTGCGCCCGGCCTTAACAATCTGCTCCAAGAGGGGCAGAATCTCCTGAATGTTGGAGATCTTCTTGTCGGTGATGAGGATAAGAGCGTCATCAATGACAGCTTCCATCTTATCCATATCGGTTGCCATGTACGGGCTGAGATAGCCGCGGTCAAACTGCATACCCTCGACAACGTCGGAATAGGTCTCGGCGGTCTTGGATTCTTCAATGGTGATAACGCCGTTCTGGCTGACCTTTTCCATAGCCTCGCTTATAAGCGTGCCGATGTGTTCATCGCCGGAGGAGATAGTGCCGACGCGGGCAATGTCCTTCGTGCCGGAAACGGGCTGGGAAGCGGCCTTGACGGCTTCCACGGCGGCCTCGGTGGCTTTCTGAATGCCGCGCTTCATAACCATGGGGTTAGCACCGGCGGCGAGGTTTTTAAGCCCCTCATTTATCATTGCCTGGGCAAGGATAGTGGCGGAAGTCGTGCCGTCACCGGCGACATCGTTGGTCTTGGTGGAAACTTCCTTGATGAGCTGAGCGCCCATGTTCTCGAAAGCGTCCTCAAGCTCGATTTCCTTGGCGATGGTCACGCCGTCGTTGGTGATAAGGGGAGTGCCGAACTTCTTGTCAAGCACAACGTTGCGCCCCTTGGGACCGAGGGTTATTTTAACGGTATCGGCGAGCTGATTTACGCCGCGCTCGATAGCCTTTCTTGCTTCTTCACCGTATATGATTTGCTTAGCCATAATAATTAAACCTCCGATTGATTATTTCGCTTATTATTCTATGACGGCCAAAATGTCGCTCTGACGGACGATGGTGTACTCCTCATCGTCAAGCTTCACCTTGGTGCCGCTGTACTTGCCGACAAGAACACTTTCGCCGACCTTGACTATCATTTTAACCTCGTTGCCGTCAACAAGCCCGCCCGGGCCTACCTCGACAACCTCGTAAACCTCGGGCTTCTCCTGCGCGGACGCGGTGAGGATAATGCCGGAGGAAGTGCGCTCCTCGGCTTCGTTCTGCTTGAGAATAACTCTGTCAGCCAACGGTTTCAGTTTCATTGCTTATATACCTCCAAAAATTTTTTACGAAATTATTTAAGCTTCGTTAGCACTCAAACACCCTGAGTGCTAACGAAGCTTATAATACCACACTTTTAATTTTTTGCAAGCCCCTAAAGGGCTTTTTTGCGAAATTTTTTATTAACTTTCTGTGAAAACTTTTGTAGGAAAAATTATATAAAGTTTTTACCCGAAAAACTTCATTCCCTTGGGAACGATGAGCTTTGCCGCGCCCGGCACAAGGTTCATCGTAACGCGCTTGGCAAAAAGCGCCTCGCCGTCAAGGTTGACGACTTCTTCTTCGTCAAAGCCGATTTCTATCTGCGTGCCCTTCAGGTGCGTGACGTACTTGGGAAATTCGTCCGCGCGCCCGGCGGCGTACTTGCCGATTAAGTGAGCAAAGGTCAGCAGGCTCACGCGGCGCACAATGATGAAATCAAGCTCGCCGTCATCGGGGCGGGCGTTGAGCGTGGGGTTAAAGCCGCCGCCGTAGAAACGGCCGTTGCACGCGCAAATAAGCGTATGCCCGCCCTCGGCGTAATAGTCGCCGCATTTTATGTACATATTGCGGCTTATGCCCTTGAACATATTCACAACTGCCGACACTACGTAACCCGCCGCGCCGCCGATAACGGGGATATGGCTGTATTTATGCACGTCCGTGCCGATGCGCGCGTCAATGCCGACGGAAGCGATGTTGCTGCACCAGCGGCCGTTTACGTTTATAAGGTCGATGGGGCGCTCCTCGCCGTCCAAAAGCGCGTCAAGGTCGCGATATAGCTCGCTTTCCTCGCCGAACATCCGGCAAAAATCGTTGCCCGTGCCGGTGGGGAAGGGGCAAAGGGCGACATTGGGTAGCTGCGCCGCGCCGCAGATACATTCATTAAATGTCCCGTCCCCGCCGCAAGCGTACACGCGCAATGCGGTGTTCTTTGCGGCCTCGGCAAGAATCTTGTCGGTCGCGTCAAGCGGGGCGCGCGTAACGTAGATTTCATACTCTCCGCCGCGCTCGGCAAAGGCTTTTTCAACTCTTTCCCGCACTTCCTGCGTGTGATCCCTGCCTCCGGCAATGGGGTTGACGATGAACAGATGCTTCATATCTTTAGATGCTCCCTTGTTTTTATATTATGGAAGAAATCATTTGAAATACATAAATAAATCGCATTTTATCATGCCGTTATAAAGCTTGCGCTTCTTGTCGGCGGTCTTGCCGAAGCAGCGCTCAAACTCTGTGTGTGAGGAGAGAAGATAAAGCTGCCAGTTTTCCGTCTCGCGCCACGCTTTGCCGAACGCGCGGTAAAGCTCCTCGGCCTGCTGCTTTTCCATTATGCGCTCGCCGTAAGGCGGGTTTGTCACGATTACGCCGCGCTCGGTTCGGCGCGCAAACGCCGTTGCGTCCGCCACCTCAAAGCGCACTATGTCCGCCACGCCCGCGCGCTGTGCGTTCTCGCGCGCAATGGCGATGGCTTTCGGGTCGATGTCTGAGCCTACTATGTTGTATTCCCCGTGAAATTCGCGACTCCTTGCCTCTTCGCGGGCGTTCTCCCACACGCTTTTGGGGACAGAGCGCCAGCGCATTGCGGCAAAGCTGCGGTTAAGGCCGGGGGCGATGTTGCGCGCGATGAGCGCAGCTTCAATGGGGATAGTGCCGCTGCCGCAAAACGGGTCTATAAAATCATCCCGCCCTCTGTAGCGCGACAGCTTCACCATTGCCGCGGCCATGGTCTCTTTCAAAGGCGCGGCGTTGTGCGCCGGGCGATAGCCGCGCTTGTGAAGCCCCTCGCCGGAAGTGTCAAGGCAAATGGAAACGCTGTCTTTCATTATGGAAAACTGCACCTGATATGTCTCCGCACTTTCCGGAAACCATTCAAGCCCGTATACGCCCTTTAAACGCTCCACAATCGCTTTCTTTATTATCTTTTGGCAGTCCGACACGGAAAAGAGCACGGAGTTAAGGCTGTACCCCTTTACGGGAAAGGCCCCGTCACGCGGCAAAACATCTTCCCAGCGTATCGCCTTTACGCCTTGAAAAAGCTCCTCAAACGTAACGGCGTTAAACCGCCCCAGCTCCACGAGCACGCGCTCGCCGATGCGCAAATTCACGTTAGCGCGCGCGATAGCTTCCGCACCGCCCGTGAAATAAACGCGCCCGTTTTCGCTCGTTACGTTTTCCATGTCGAGCCTTTTAAGCTCGTCCGCTATCGGCCCCTCCAGCCCCAACAGGCACGGCACACACAGCTTATATTCCATTCTAAACCTCTTTTTCCGATCAATCTGACGGTAAATATAAAAATATCTTAAAAAAACAATCTTAAATATACATCAAATTTTTGAAGCTGTAAACTCTTACAATTAAAATAACGGACGATTTGCCAAATTTAACTCTTTGTTAAAATTCGTTAAGGTGTTAAGTTAGCGTAAATTGCAGCTTTATGCGCCGATTTTGCGTTAATAAGGCAAAAAATGAAAGAAAACGGTTGACATAAGAACAAAATCGACAAAAAACTTCGATTTTGAATAAAGAAATGTGGATTTTCTGTGAATTGCCTATTGAAATTTTTTCGATTATGCGTTATATTCTTGTTGAGGATTAGGGCAAAACCGTAAAGACTTCGTAAGGAATACCCGGTTTTCCTTTAAGAAAGCGTTTATCTGCATTTGGAGGTTTCAATGGAGCGGCAAGAGTTTTTAGAGGTGCTTAAGGATTCCTACAGCGCCTATTATAACGTGTTTGAGGCTACGGCTGAGCAAGCGCCGCTGAGCTTCAAGGCGGAGTATTTCTCCCGCGATGAGCGCTATTGGCTTTCTAAGAACATCAAGGTGTGGGGGAACGAAACAAACGAGTTTGCCTATGTTTTCTCCGCGCCGAGCTTTGATAAGGCCGCGATAGATGCGGCGGTTAAGCTCGCCCTTGACGATACGCTGCCGCGCGTAAAGCCGCACAAGGAGCACCAATATACCAACGCCAAGGTTGTTTTCATTGCCGATTCCGTTGACAGTGACACGGCAAAGTATGTATCCAAGCAAAGCTTTTCAAAAAGCTATAAATTCTCCCTGCATGGCTATACCGAGCTGAAAGCCGGTATTGTCGATTTGAGCACGCGCAAGGTGGCGACCAATCGCGCCGGGCACGAGCTTGAAGATTACTTCAGTAAGCTGTTCGCCGGAAGAGACTGAGGGGCTCTTAAAGCGAAAAGCAATATAAATTTTATACTTTCATTTAAGGAGTGAAAAGTGTGAGCGCAGTACTTATTCTTCTCATCGCAGTTGTTCTGCTCGCCCTGGGCTACATTTTCTACGGCTCTTGGCTTGCAAAACAGTGGGGCGTTGACCCCAACCACGAGACTCCGGCACACACCAGTTACGACGGAAAGGACTTCGTTCCTGCCAATCCCGCCGTCCTGATGGGTCACCACTTCTCGTCCATCGCGGGCGCAGGCCCCATCAACGGACCTATCCAGGCCGCAGTTTTCGGCTGGGTTCCCGTTTTCCTGTGGATTGTCATCGGCGGCATCTTCTTCGGTGCTATGCATGACTTTGGTGCTCTCTTTGCCTCTATCCGTCACAACGGCGGCTCTGTCGGCGAAGTCATCAAGTCCGAAATGGGCGTAAAGGCTCAGAGATTGTTCACCATCTTTGCCCTGCTCGTTCTCATTCTCGTTATTGCATCCTTCACCGCAGTTGTTGCAGGCACTTTCGTTTCCGAAGGCCCCGTGTTCACCGTCGGCCGTGCAAACGTCAGCGGCAATGCTTCCACCGCAACCACCTCTCTTCTCTTCATTGTTATCGCGTTCATTTTCGGTTACTTCGTGTACCGCAAGAACTGCAAGGTCGGCCCTGCTACCATCATCGGCATCATCGGCATCGTGCTCATCACCATCGCCGGTCTGAACTTCGGTGTCAACGCCAGCCGTACCTTCTGGGTTCTCTTCATCGCCGTTTACATCATCGTGGCTTCTCTGCTTCCTGTTTGGATGCTGCTCCAGCCGCGTGACTACCTGAGCTCCTTCCTGCTCTACGGCATGATGATCATCGCTTTCGTCGGCATCATCTTCT
>CAZGFK010000039.1:0-14578 GCA_964524815.1 uncultured Oscillospiraceae bacterium | reverse complement strand
CCACGCCGTTGCAGACGAGGTCGTACTGGTCGGCGGTGATGGTGAGCGGGTCGATTTCGCCGCGCTCGGCGCGCAGAAGCACATCAAGGCCGCCTGCGGGCATGGAGAACGGGTTGTGGCAGAATTCAAGCTCGCCGCTCTCTTCGCCGATTTCGTACATGGGGAAGTCCACTATCCAGCAGAACTCATAGCGCTCCTTATCCATGTGGTTGGGGCAGGCCGCGCCCAGCATCTTGAGCATGACACCGGCGGTTTTCTGCGCCTGTTCCTTTTTGCCCACGGCCACGGCCACGAGGGTGTTGGGCTTGAGGTCAAGGGCTTGGGTGAGCGCGTCAACGCGGTCGGTGAGGAACTTTGCAACACCGCCGGCGAGAGCGCCGGTCTCGTCAAGCTTAAACCAATAGGGCTTTGCGCCGGACTGCACTTCAACATCGGTGCAGAGCTTGTCTATCTGCTTGCGCGTCAAGGCGCAGTCGGAAACGGCAACGGCCTTGACAACGGCGTTGTCCGCATTAAAGGGGGCAAATTCCGTGTCACGCGTGAGGGCGGTAATGTCCTCAACGTGCAAATCTATGCGCAGATCCGGCTTATCCGAGCCGTAGCGCTCCATAGCTTCAACGTAGCCTATGCGCTTAAAGGGCGCAGAAGAAGCGACATTATAAGTGCCGAATTTTGCGAAAATCGGGGGCAAAACGTCCTCAAGCACAGCAAAAACATCATCCTGCGTGGCAAACGCCATTTCCATGTCAAGCTGATAAAACTCGCCGGGAGAACGGTCGCCGCGCGCGTCCTCATCGCGGAAGCACGGGGCAATCTGGAAATAGCGGTCAAAGCCGGAGGTCATAAGAAGCTGCTTAAACTGCTGGGGCGCTTGGGGAAGAGCGTAGAACTTGCCGGGGTGCTTGCGCGCCGGGACAAGATAGTCACGCGCACCCTCGGGAGAGGACGCGGTGAGAATGGGGGTTGTAATCTCCAAAAAGCCGTGCTCGGTCATGGCTTGGCGCAGGGCGGCGATGACATTGCAGCGGAGAATGATATTCTTCTTCACGGCGGGATTTCTCAGGTCAAGATAGCGATATTTCAATCTCGCGGTCTCGTCGGCCTCGCGGCTGCGGTTTATTTCAAAGGGCAGCTCGTTATAGCGGCACTTGCCGAGAATCTCTATCTTCTCCGGCACAACTTCCACATCGCCCGTATCCTGCTTGGGGTTTTTGCTTGCGCGCTCGCGCACGGTGCCCTCAACGGAAATGGTGGACTCCTTGTTGACGGACTTGACTATCTTCATCATGTCCTCGCTCTCGATGACAATCTGCGTGGTGCCGTAGAAATCGCGCAGAACGACGAAAGCAAAGTTGCTGCCCACCTCGCGGACATTCTCCATCCAGCCGACAAGCTTCACCTTTTCGCCGGCGTTTACCAGGCGAAGCTCGTTGCAGGTATGTGTACGTGACTGAAACATAATAATTGCCTCTCTTCTATCTAAAAATAAACGGAAACCTTAATCAACTATGAGCGGATACGCCGCGCGCTCGTCAAGCTCGGAAGCGATATCATCGGCTGCCTGCTGCACAGTGAGCTTTCTTTGCTCGCCGCTGGTCATGTCCTTTACGGAGAGCACATTTTCGCGTATCTCGTCCTCGCCGACAAAGATAACATACGGCACATTGAGCTTGTCGGCATAGCTCATTTTGGCCTTGAATTTCTTCTTCTCGCTGTAAAGCTGGGTGCGTATCCCGCTCGCGCGAAGCTGCGCGGCAGCGGAAATGGCGTAGCCGAGCTCTTCCGTCATGGGAATGACAAGGGCATCGCACGGCGCGCTCACGCATTCATCGGATAAAAGCCCCTGCTCGCCCAAGACGTAGAAAAGCCTTGTCAGCCCTATCGAAATGCCAACGCCGGGCAGGGTTTTGTCCGTATAATACTCGGCAAGGCTGTCATACCGCCCGCCGGAGCAGACAGAGCCTATCTCCGGATGCTCGGTCATTTCGGTTTCGTAAACCGTGCCGGTGTAGTAGTCAAGTCCTCTCGCTATCGTGAGGTCAACGGCGAAATTCTCTTCCGGCACGCCGAAATCGGCCAAATACTTCGTGACGGTTATAAGCTCGTCAAGGCCGGTGTCAAAGGTTTCGTCCATGCCGCGATAACGCTCAAGCGCGGCGATAACCTCGGCGTTCGTGCCCTTTATCGCCATGAAGTCGAGCACGTTTTCCGCCTTACAGGGCAGCATTTTAACCTCATCTATAAGAAGCTGCTTCACCTTTTCCGCGCCTATCTTGTCAAGCTTATCGACAGTGCGCATAATGTCCCCGGCGCGCTCGCTCATGCCGTTCATGGCATAAAAGCCGTTCAGGAGCTTGCGGTTATTCACGCGGATTTTGAACTTTTTAAGGCCGAGGGCTGTAAAGGTATCGTAGATAATGGCGGGGATTTCCGCCTCGTTTATTATATCCAGCTTCCCATCGCCGATAATATCAATATCCGCTTGGTAAAACTCGCGGAAACGCCCGCGCTGGGCGCGCTCGCCGCGGTAAACCTTGCCTATCTGATAGCGGCGGAAGGGGAAGGTAAGCTCGCCGTAGTGCGCGGCGACATACTTTGCCAAGGGCACGGTCAAGTCAAAGCGTAAGGCCAAGTCACTGTCGCCCTTATTAAAGCGGTAGATCTGCTTTTCCGTGTCGCCGCCGCCCTTGGCCAAAAGCACCTCGGCAGACTCTATAACGGGCGTATCAAGGGGGGCAAAGCCGTAAGAGGCATAGCAGCGGCGGAGCGTTTCTTTCATGCGCTCCATTTTCTGCTGCTGCGCGGGCAGAAGCTCCATAAAACCGGACAATGTGCGCGGAGAAACCTTTGCCATATCACATAATTCCTTTCATCTCATTCAATCAAATAAACGGCGCACAGCCCCCTACCGTGGGGGCTGAGTATGCGGCGGAAATTGCTAAATACACATAGGCACTAAGGGCTGTCCCCACATCGCCTGTAGGTATAATAGACCACCGGGGGGTATCCCCCTGCTCACAAATGCAATGCCTACGTTTTTAACACACAATGTAGAATGCTTAGAGTGCGGCATCACACCGCCACGCCTAAATATAAATCGCCGCAAGGATACCTGCGTACAAGCGAGCAGGGGTACACCCCCCTGCGGCCTCTACGCACGGCGCAGGCAACCATGGGGACAACCCCCATCGCCCTTTACGCTTAGTTTAGGCAAGCATAGGGATAACCCCCTGCGGCCTAATTCACAGGAAGTCCTCCCAACGCTGCTCAAGCGCGGTGCGTCAGCGCTTTGTGGCGGGGTTTACGATGTTGCGCCAGTCAAGGTCGCCGCGGCGCAGCCCCTGCACCAAGACCTCCGCCGTGGCGGCGTTAGTGGCAAAGGGGATCTGATACTGGTCGCAAAGGCGCTCGATTTTATTGATATCGTCAAAGCCCTTGGGGTTGGCCGGGTCGCAGAAGAAGAGCACCAAGTCAATCTCGTTAAAGGATATACGCGCGCCTATCTGCTGCGCGCCGCCTTGGTCGGCGTGGAGGTAGAGCGTTATGGGAAGCCCCGTCGATTCCGACACGAGCTTGCCCGTGACATGAGTGGCGCAGAGCGAATGCTCGGCCAAGATGCCGCAGTAGGCAATGCAAAACTGCACCATAAGCTCCTTTTTCCTGTCATGTGCCATCAATGCGATGTTCATTATTGTCCTCCCTTTTTCCGTTTCTCTTTCGGATTATTATAAACACACTTTCGCCAAACTTCAACTGTAAATTATCACAAAACGCGATATAAGTCGCACTCCGGTGTATTTTTTCATTTCAAAAGCGCCATTTCCTCTTCGGAAGAATCGCTGTAGCTGCGAATGACGTAATAAGCGTCAAGGATGTTCTTGGCGATAAACGCCGTGCTTGCACCCGAGCCGCCTCGCTCAACGACAACGGCGATTGCGATTTCCGGGTCATCGGCGGGGGCGTAGCAGATGAACATACCGTCGTTGGTGATGCCGTCACCTTTCTGTGCGGTACCGGTTTTGCCGTTTACGCCGTGCTGCCCGTCCGTGCCCGTGCGCGTGAATTTGCACGTGGCGAAAAGCTCATAAAGCTGCTGGTTGCTGGTGGCGTTAACCACGAGGTGCATACCCTCTTTAATCGCGTCCCAGTTATAATCGGCCGATTCCACCGTGCTCAGCTCGTCCGCCTCGCGCTCGAACACCTTTTCGCTGTAGTCATAGCTGCGGACGGTTTTGAGAATGGAAGCGGAATGCCTGTGGCCGTAGTTTGCAAGCGTGGCGCAGTATTCGGCCATTTGAAGCGGGGTGAAAATACTGTCGGACTGGCCGATAGCGGCCTGGAGCGTATCACCTATACGCCAGTCTGCACCGGCGTAGTCATAGTGGTTTTCGCGGTTTGACATATTACCCGTGGTTTCCACAAGCTCAATGCCCGTCGGCACGCCCAGCGAGAACGCATGGGCAACCTCGCCCAGATAGTCAACACCCAAATCGTGGCCTATCGTGTAGAAATAATAGTTGCATGAATCTCGAAGCGCGGTGGAGACATTTTCAAGCGGGTGGGTGATATGCTCGCTCGTGGCGTTCCAAATCCAGCATTCAGGCGAGTAGCCTTCGGCGGAGTACTTGGTGAAAACGCCTTCGCATTTCACCTGATCCTCGGTGTTGACAACGCCGGCATTTAGCGCGGCGATTGCCGTGACGGGTTTGAAGGTTGAGCCGGGGGCGTAAGCACCCATAAGCGCGCGGTTAAAAAGCGGCGCGTTGGCGGTTGCCAAAAGCTCTTGATAGTTTTCGATGATGCTGGAGACATCATAGGTCGGCCAGCTCGCCATTGCAAGCGGCTCGCCCGTGTCCACCTTGACGACAACCGCGGCAGCGCCGGTTATCTCATCTTTCATGTTCGGGTCATAGTCGCCGCGCGCTATACCCTCGGCGCGCTCCTGCGCGCGGGTTTTGATAAGGTCGTTTACGCCCGCGTTCAAGATACGCTCGGTCTGCTCTTGCAGGGTTTGGTCTATCGTGAGATAGATATGGTTGCCGGGTTCGGGTTCTTCGATGTAAACGGTGCTCAACACCGTGCCGGAAGCGTTTTTCGTCTCTTCCACCACACCGTCCTTGCCGTGCAGATAGGTTTCAAAGGCGTATTCCACGCCGTCTTTTCCTACGTTAGCGTCAGTGGAGTATTTAAGAAGTGAATACTTTTCGTATTCCTCCTGCGTCATAAGACCGACATAGCCCAAGATGTGCGCGGCATAGTCCGTGCCGTATTCGCGCTGATAGGCGCGGTTGACATTGATGCCGTTATATTTATTCTCCATAATGGAAGTGATAAGCTTCATGCTCGCATCTTCCACAAAGACATAGTCGGCGGTGTTAATCGCATAACGGACATTTATGGAGTAACGCACACCGGCGATGGTGCGCATATCCTTGGCCGAATAGCTATTGTCTATTTCATAGCGCGTGCGCATATAGCTCATAAGCTCCACAGCCGTGGGGTTCTCCGGGTCAACGCAGATTTCCTTGAGCGCGTCTTTTTTATCCTCGATGTACGCGCGGAGCATTGTTTTTTGAATCTCCGTCATGTCATCAATGTATTCAAAGGGCGGCTCACGCGTAATGGGCAAATCGTCCGTATACTCGTCTCCGTAGCCCTCGACCATGCTGACAATGTTGAGGATAGTTTCGTTTGGGTCTTCGTTTGCAAATAGCTTGGTGGTGTCAATGGTGAGGTTATAAACCTCGGTATTGCTCACCAGCACGCGCCCCAAGCGGTCAAGAATATTGCCGCGCGCGGCGGTAATGGTGCGCCGCTCGGTGGTTATCTCGCTGCTTTGGTTGTAGTACGCTTCGCCCTCTATTATTTGCAGCTGATAAAGCTCAAAGGCGTAGATTGTCAGCAGGATAAGCATGATAACGATGAGCGCAAGTATCCTGCCCTCTTTGACAAGTCTGTGATGCATTACAGGGTCCTTTCTTTTACTCTATCCATTCCGCCGGCGGGAAATATGCCAACACCGCAAACGGCATCGACCACAGGGTTTGCAGCAGCATTGTGACGAGCATCGTGCCCGACCACACATCCAGCGCCGCCGTTTTGAGCATTTGCACAACGCCGGTTGCGATAAGCGCGATAAGCGTTGCGCCCATGTATGCGAAGAAGCGGCGGTTGATGAAAAACTGCGCCACAAAGCCCGTTACAAAGCTCAGCGCCGGGAAGAGCACCGTAAAGGTTACGGTATTCTCTATAAACGCCATGTCCGCAAATATCCCCATTATAAGGCTGAACACCGCGCCCCAGGTTGCGCCCTCGAACATACCCACGGCCACGGCCACCGCCGGGAGCACTATGGGGCAAACGCCGAGAGGGCGAAGCTCCGTAAGGAGCATATTTTGCGTTACGAGCGCGAGGAACATATAAAGCGCGTATTTCAAAAAACGCTTTACGTTCTGCGCGGAAAAAATGTCTTTAAAGTTTATATTCAAGCTTATTCCACCATTTCAAAGCTTTTTATAATAAACACCTGCACAAGCGAATCGAAGTTGCATTCCGGCTGGATAAGACCGTATTCTATTTGGCCGCCCGCCTCGGTTTGCACATTGGTTATCGTGCCTATCAGCAAGCCCGCCGGGAACGCGCCGCCCGAGCCGGAGGTCAAAACCTCGTCCCCGACGAATATCTGCGCGCCCTCCGCCAAGAATGTGAGCTTGGCCAGTTTTTTCTTCATCAGCGCAAACTCGCCTATAGACATACCCGATGAGCCCGACTGCCCGACATATGCGCCCACCGACATATCAACGTCAATAAGCGTGCTGACGGTAGCCCAGGTTTCACCAAGCTCCGTAACCTGACCGACGACTACGCCGTACTCGGTTATGACAGGGTCATTAAGCTCGATGCCGCTGCTCGCGCCCTTGCTTATCGTAAAGGACGACGACCAGTTGGACGAGGACCACAAAACCACCTTGCTCGATTCCAGCTCATAGTCCGTGTGCTTTTCGCGAAACTCCAAAAGCTGACGCAGGCGGACATTTTCCTCGGATGCGGCTATGCCGTCACGCGCGGACTGCTGCGCCTCGGCAAGCTGAGAGCGGAGCGATTCGTTTTCCGCTTGGAGAGAATCGTACTCGTAAAGATAGCCGTAAATCGTGTCAAACCAATTGACAGCGGAGCTTAAAACCTTTTTTATCGGCGCTTCCAAAACCCCCGTGGCGTTTTGCAAAAGGCTGATTTCGCCGTTTCTGGCAACGGTGGAAAAGCCGATTATTATCGCAACGGCAATTACTATAACGCCTATGCGTATTCCGTTTTTCTTTAAGTAATCCTTCAAAGAGCTTTCACTCCTTTATCTATTGACGCTTCCGCGCGAAAAATTGTTCCCTGCGAAAGCTTTTTCGTTTATATGCAGTAATATTCTTCTTATTTCAGCATTGAATCCAGCCGACACAGCGGAAGCCCCATCACATTGAAGAAGTCCCCCTCTATGCCCTTTACGAACACCGCGCCGCGCCCCTGAACTCCGTATGCGCCCGCTTTATCCATGGGTTCTCCCGTGGCGATATACGCGCTTATCTCGTCCTGCGTCATTTCGCGAAAATGCACGCTCGTTTTCTCCGCTTCAACGCGCATTTCGCCGTTTTTGCAAACGGCAACGCCGGTGTAAACCTCGTGCGTGTTGCCGCTGAGTGCGGTGAGCATTTCGCGCGCCTCGGCCTCGGAATGCGGCTTGCCGTATACCTTATTGTTAAACCACACTATCGTGTCCGCCGCGATTACCAAATCGCCCTTGTCGCACAGCGCCGAAACCTCTTCGCACTTGGCCCTTGCAAGCGCCTTGACCGTGTCCGCCGCGCCCGCGCCGACAGGCGCGTGTTCCTCGCCCTTGGCGGGCATGACCTTTATATCATAGCCCAGCATCTCCATAAGCTCGCGCCGTCTGGGTGAGCCGGAGGCAAGTATTATCACTTTTCAGTCCACTCCTCTGTAGTATAATCCGCGTGTGAGCACGTTGGGCTTATAGTCGGAAAGCCCCATATGTCCCTTGGCAACCTCTACGCATTCGCGCGCGCTCTCCGTGGTGAACATCATTCTCAGTCCCCACAGCCCTGCGGAATAAAGGTCTTCCTTTTTATCCGCAAGATAGAGCTTGTGCGCGTTGTAAACCACGTTGCGGCAGCCGTATTCCTTTACAACAGGGAACACCGACCCCATTCTGTCGCCCATTTGCGCCGGGGTTTGGCAGTTGCAGCGCCCCGCGCTTTCTTTTATGATGCACTGCTCTGTCACCATAAGCGGCAAACGGCCGTACACTATAAGCTCGGTATCAATCGGCTTTGCCAAGTCCTTTATCTGCGCAATGCGCAGCTCGAAAGAAGCCGTGGCCGACAAAAAGCCCATTTCGGCAAGCATTTCAAGGGTATACGAGTTAAATGCGTTCAGCCCGAAATCGCCTCTCAGCTTCATGCCCGCCGAGCGCGCCGGAACTACCTGACCGAGGTTGCCCACAAGCGCCTCGTTAACGCCGTAATCGAAAAGGCGCTGCAAGGTGGCGTACATCTCGCGCATTTGCGTGTCGTTTATTATCCTCGGCAGCACCGCCACCGGCACACTCCCCTTTTCCACAAAGGGCAGCACGAGCTTGGGCTGCTCGGCCATCACCTGCGCGGGGACATAGATATACGCCGGGCGCAAATCGGCAAGCTCACGCGAGAGCTGCTCTGCCGTGCGCACCTGGATAATGAGCTTGGGGTCTGCCACTGTTGCCACATTCTTCGGCGGCGGCGGCAGGGGCAGGGTGCGGCGCGTGGGCGGCACGGCGCGCTGGCTTGAAAGCGCCGAGACAAGCTTTCTTCTAAGCTCGTTTATCTCTGCCGCGGCAAGGTAAAGGCCGGGATCGGTCTTGGCCTTGTTCTCCACGCAGTTATAGGGCGTTCCGCCGGTTTTGAACATCTGCTCTACCAAATATCCGTCCGTCAGACCTTGGCGCTGGGCTTTCTCCGGCACGGGGCCGTAGGTCACGGCCTTGTGACCGTCATCGTCAAAGGCGATGGCCTTTATCCGCTCGCCCTTTTCGGCCACGGTGTAAAAATGCACGGGAACGCGGCGCAGCTCGCCCTCGGCATAGGCGCGGCGGGCAACCGTGAACATCTTTTCCGTGCCCTCGCTCGCCTCTTCTCTCACGCCGAACATATCCTTTTTGTCGCCGTTGAAATAGCCCTGCGTAAAGCCTTGGCGGGAAAACGCCTTCGTCAGCATTTCCATCTCCTCGGCGCTGGGCTGGCGGTGCTCTTTTATGGCCTTGGAGTATATCCCCGTCACTATGGCGGTGTACTCCGGGCGCTTCATTCTGCCCTCTATCTTCACGCACGCCACGCCTGCCTCTTCTATCTCGCGCAGACGGTCTACAAGGCAGTTATCCTTTAAGGACATGGGGTAATCGTCCATGCGTCCGCCGAGAGAATACTGCATACGGCAGGGCTGGGCGCACATACCGCGGTTCCCGCTGCGGCGGCCTATGAGCGAGGACATATAGCACTGCCCCGAATGGCAAAAGCACAGCGCACCGTGCACAAATATCTCCGTTTCAATGGGAGAGTTTGCAGTGATATATTTTATCTCTTCAAAGCTCAGCTCGCGCGCAAGCACGGCGCGCGTCAGCCCCATTTCGGCGGCGGCCTGTACGCCCGCGAGATTATGAAGGCTCATCTGCGTGCTCGCGTGAAGCGGGATATCCGGCAGGGCGCGGCGAATAGCGGAGATAAGGCCGATATCCTGAATGATTATCCCGTCCGCCCCGCAGTCGGAAGCAAGCTTCGCCGTAGCCACGGCCTCGCTCATCTCGCGGTCGTTGACAAGGGTGTTGAGCGTGACATACACCTTGCACCCGCGCACGCGGCAATACGTCATCGCCTTTTCAAATTCTTCGTTTGTGAAATTCTTCGCGCCTCGGCGGGCATTAAAATCGCCCATGCCGAGATATATTGCGTCCGCGCCGTTTTGCACGGCGGCTATAACAGCCTCCGGAGATCCGGCAGGCGAAAGAAGCTCCAGCATTTTTTATCTTTCCTTTTATCGTTTTGCGCCTCGAAGAAACCCGCACAGCGCTCCCCGCACCTGCTTTTCACCCGAAGTCGCAATAATCGTAATTATACAGTGTGCATTATAACACATTTATTCCTATTGCGACAAGACAAAATTAATGTTATAATCCACATATAATCGGTTTTACATTTATGACATAATTTCAGAGGTAGGCAAATGGCTTCTTCGGCGCTTCAAAATTCCATAAGCGATGCCGCGCTCGACACGCTTATCTCCGCGCATGACGGGGATGTTGCGCTTTTGTATCTTTACAGGGCGCGCACGGGCGTGCTGGACGCAGAGCGCGCGGCGCGCGATTTGTGCCGCACGAGGCGCGAAATTGACGCAGCGGAAGAAAAGCTATTCCGTCTCGGTCTCACCCCGGGTAGAGAAAGCGCCGCTCCCGCTCCCGTGCCCTCGCCGGATACTCCCCCTCGCCGCGCCGTGCCTCCCGCTCCGGCGGACGAGCTGCCGGAATACCGGGCGGAGGATCTTGTCCGCCGCAGCCGCACGGACACGCAGTTTGCCGCCGTGCTTGCCGAGGCGCAACGCGCAATGGGGCGCGTGTTAAGCTCGGTTGATATGAAAACGCTCTTCGGTGTGTATGATTATCTCGGTCTCCCGGCGGATGTGATGATGCTTCTCATAAACCATGTTTCCAAGCAGTATTCCGCCCGGTACGGCACTTCCCGCCGTCCGAGCGCGCGGGCAATACAAAAGGAAGCTTTCTTTTGGGCAAACCGCGAGATAATGACCGTGGAGCAGGCGGAGGAGTTTATCCGCGCGGCGAATGCGCGCATGACGGCGCTTGAGGACGTGAAAGCCGCCATGGGCATAAAGGGGCGCGAGCTTACCAAAACAGAGAGTGAATATATCTCCTCTTGGCTGGATATGGGCTACACCCCGCAGGCTATCGCCATCGCCTACGACAGAACCGTTACCAACACCGGCTCTCTCCGCTGGAGCTATATGAACAAAATCATACTCAGCTGGAAAGAGAAAGGGCTTTTCACCCCGGAGGATATAGAGCAAAAGGATTCCCGCCGCCCCGCGACCTCGGCAAAGCCCGCGCCGCAGCGCGGCAGCCGCCCGGCGGATTTCAAGGAGCTTGATTCCATTTTGGATAAAATATAAGTAGGAGCGCATACCATGAGCTATGACGGAAAGCTGCTCGCCCGGGCGAGAGACGAGCTGGAAAGACTGCGCGGCGAAAACGCCGCCGAGCATGAGCGCCGACAGGCGCTTGTATATAGGCGTGTGCCGGAGATTGCCGAGCTTGATGCGGCGATGCGAAGCGAGATGATAATGCTTGCCCGGCTCACGGTTTCCCGCGTGCCGGATTTGAAAGAGCGTTTGGCCGCATTGGAGAAAGAAAACCTCGATATGCAGGCGCGCCGAGCCGAGCTTTTGACTGCGCACGGCTTTAGTGTGGACTATCTCAACCCCATATACTCCTGCCCCCTTTGCCGTGACACGGGCGTGTTGCCCGACGGGGGTATGTGCCAATGCCTTAAAACGCAGTATAACCGCGCCGTCACGGCGGAGCTTTCCTCGCTTCTCCGCCATGGCAACGAGAGCTTCGATAAATTCAAGCTCGACCTTTACCCCGCCGAGTTTGACGCGCATTACGGCGTTGTCCCGCGCGAGGCGATGGGCAAGGTTTTTGAAATTTGCCGCCGCTTTGCCGAGAATTTCCCCAATGTCAGCTCCAATCTTCTCTTGCAGGGCGACACGGGCTTGGGCAAAACCTATCTCTCCGCGTGTATTGCGCGTGAGGTTTCGGATAAGGGGCTCTCCGTCTGCTACGATTCCGCCGCCGCCGCGCTCGATGCCTTTGAGCAGCAGAAGTTTTCCCGCGACAGCGAGCAGGGTCAGCTTGCCGCGGCGCGCGTGAAGAATATGCTGGAGTGCGACTTGATGATCCTCGATGATTTAGGCACGGAGATGAACACCCCCATGGCGCTCAGCGCCCTTTATACGCTCATCAATTCCCGCCTTGTCTCCGGCAAAAAGATGATAATCAGCACCAATTGCACCGATGAAGAGCTTTCCCGCCGCTATACGCCGCAAATATGCTCGCGCATATTCGGGGAGTTTGTGCGTCTGCCCTTTGCCGGGCGTGATATACGGCAAAAATGAAAGAATAAGGAGTGTAAAGCCATGCAGCATGAAATAACCTGCGCGCATCCGCTTTTGGATGCTTCCGGGGAGCTTGTCGAACCGGGCTATGCGAAAAGTCTCCTGCCCGTCTATTCCCGCAAGGACATAAAAGCGCCCAAGGCGAGGATAAAGGAATGGGATTATTACCTTGTCAATAACGGCCGCTTCGCCCTCGCTCTCACCGTGGCGGACAACGGCTATATGGGGCTTGATTCCGTTTCTCTGCTCGACTTTGCCGAGGGCTGGGAGATAACTAAAAGCCCCATGAGCTTTATGCCCATGGGCTCTGTCGGTCTGCCCGCCAGCTCCAAGTGCGGCAATGTCCGCCACGGGGGCAAGGGCTACTCTATCAGCTATGAAAATGACGGCACCGGGCGGCGCGTGCTCACAGCGCGCATGGACGCGTTCGGCACAGAGGGCGCACTGCTTGCCAACATTGAGCTTTTTGACGAGCCGGAAGAGAGCATGGTTATCTGCACTCCCTTTGATAAGCCCGGCCACTTCTATTATAATCAGAAAATCAACTGTATGCGCGCCAAGGGCAGCGTGAAATACGGCGAACGCCTTTATGAATTTGACCCTGCCGATTCCTTTGCCGTGCTCGACTGGGGGCGCGGCGTGTGGACGTATCACAACACTTGGTATTGGGGCAGCGCCTCTTATCATGTCAACGGTGTGCCGTTCGGCTGGAACATCGGCTACGGCTTCGGCAATTGCTCCGCCGCGAGCGAAAATATGCTCTTTTATAACGGCAAAGCGCATAAGCTCAGCGCCGTTAAGTTTAATATTCCCGGCGGTGAACGCGATTTCATGAGTCCGTGGACGTTTACTTCCGACGACGGTCGCTTTGAAATGGACTTTAAGCCCGTTTTGGACAGAGCCTCGTGTACGGATTTTAAGCTTCTCAAGTCCGACCAGCATCAGGTGTTCGGGCTCTTTACGGGCAAGGCCGTGCTCGATGACGGCACGGTTATCCCCGTTCGGGACTTTCCCGGCTTTGCCGAAAAGGTTGAAAATAAGTGGTAATTTTGTGTGTACGGAGGTTATTACAGTATGCAAAAAAAGTACAGTGACCTTACCCCTGCCGAGCGGCAGGAAGAGCTTGCCGCCGTCAAGGCGGAGTTTGATGCGCTCACGGCGCAGGGGCTGAAGCTCAATATGGCGCGCGGCAAGCCCGGCAAGGAGCAGCTTGACCTTGTCAGCGATATGCTCACCGTCCTCGCCTCACCCGATGACTGCGTTTCGGACGGCGTGGATGTCAGAAACTACGGAGAGCTTGGCGGCATAGCGGCGGCAAAGCGCCTTTTTGCCGACATTCTCGGCTGCCGGGAAGAGGAATGCTTTGTCGGCGGCAATGCCTCGCTTCAGCTTATGTACGATGCCGTGTCCAAGGCGTACACTCACGGTCTCAATCACGCCGAAAAGCCCTGGTGCAAGCTTGAGCACGTTAAGTGGCTCTGCCCCGCTCCGGGCTATGACCGCCATTTTAAGATTACCGAAAGCTTCGGCTTTGAGCTTGTCACCGTGCCTATGACGGCTTCCGGCCCGGATATGGACGTTGTCGAGCGTCTTATCGCCGACCCCGAGGTCAAGGGTATGTGGTGTGTGCCGAAGTATTCCAACCCCGACGGCATTATCTATTCCGATGAGACTATTCACCGCATAGCCGCCATGAAGCCCGCCGCGCCCGATTTCATGCTCATGTGGGATAACGCCTACTGTGTGCATGAGTTTGACGGCGATTTTGTCCCCTTTGAGGATATCCTCACGCTCTGCCGTGAAGCGGGCAACCCCGACATGGTGTACGAATTTGCTTCCACCTCTAAAATCACCTTCCCCGGCGCGGGTATTTCCGTGCTCGCAACGAGCGAGGCAAACCTCGCCCGCATTACGAAGCTCACGGGCGTGCAGGTGATCTCCTTCGATAAGGTCAACCAGCTTCGCCATGTGCGTTATCTCAAGGATAAGGCGCACACGCTTGAGCTTATGAAGCGCCACGCAAGCGTCCTTGCGCCGAAGTTTGAGTGTGTTTTGAAGCATCTTGATGCAGAGCTTGCGCCCCTCTCCGTTGCCCGTTGGCAGTCCCCGCGTGGGGGGTACTTCGTTTCGGTATATACCAATCCCGGTTTAGCCAAGCGCACCCTGGCGCTGTGCAAGCAGGCGGGCGTTGTCATGACCGGCGCGGGTGCGACCTATCCCTACGGCGTTGACCCGGACGATTCCAACATCCGCATTGCGCCCTCTTACCCCTCTTATGAGGAGCTGGATAAGGCCATGCACATCTTCTGTGTCTGCCTCAAGCTCGCCGCATTGGAAGCATTGGACGCGTGAGGGG
>CAZGFK010000038.1:0-15380 GCA_964524815.1 uncultured Oscillospiraceae bacterium | reverse complement strand
TGGAGGCGCCACCCAGACTTGAACTGGGGAATCGCGGATTTGCAGTCCGCTGCCTTACCACTTGGCTATGGCGCCGTATATAAGATTTGCGGGGAGCTGCCCCGCAAATCTGTTTGGAGCGGCTTACGAGGCTCGAACTCGCTACCTCCACCTTGGCAAGGTGGCGCTCTACCGGATGAGCTAAAGCCGCAAAATGGTGCCTCAGGCCAGAGTCGAACTGGCGACACGCGGATTTTCAGTCCGCTGCTCTACCTACTGAGCTACCGAGGCAGGTATTAAATTGGTGGGAACAACTGGACTCGAACCAGTGACCCCCTGCTTGTAAGGCAGGTGCTCTAACCAGCTGAGCTATGCTCCCGCGTGACAGCTTTGTTATAATACAGGAAAAAAACTAAATTGTCAATATCTATTTTCAAATTTATTTCGATTTTTTTCGCGGTGCGGCGGCGGGCTGTCCTGTTCCATATTAAAGACAACCCGCACACAGCTTATGCCGCGAAAGCAAAATCACTCTTCCCCGCCGTTATCGGCGCTCTTTCCCGCAAGCACGGCGCGAAGATCATCGGGCGAGAAAGAATAGCGGGTATTGCAAAATTGACAGCCGACAGCACAAGCCTTGCCCTCGTCAATAATCGCCTGAAGCTCGGCATTGTCAATGCAGGAGAGCGCTTGCGCCACGCGCTCACGCGAGCAGTAGCAGCGATAGCCCACGGGCGCTTCGCCCACGATATGATGCTCAAAGCCCTTGAGAACTTGGTTAAAGATCTCCTCTTCCCCGTCCTCGTCAAGGATGGTGGTGAGCTGATCCATGAGGAAAATATTATCCTCAAGCTTGCCGATAAGCTCCTCCGGTGCGCCGGGCATGAGCTGGACAATGAAGCCGCCCGCGGCTTTCACCGTGCAATCGGTATCAATAAGCACGCCGAGGGCGCAAGCGGACGGTACTTGCTCGCTTTCCAAAAGATACGCCGTCAAATCCTCGGCAATTTCGCCGCTTATAAGCTCGGTAGAGCCGATATACGGCTCACGCAGGCCGATATCGCGGCTGACCGTGAGCATACCGTCACGCCCGACAGCCGCGCCCACATTGAGCTTGCCGTCGGAGCGCAGAGGAAGATCGACGCCGGGTTCACTAACATACCCGCGCACATAGCCCGCTGAATCCGACACGGCCACAATGCTGCCGATAGGCCCGCCGCCGTTTATGCGGATAGTGAGCGTTGCATTTTCCTCTTTCATCATTTCGCCGAGCATGGAAGCGCCGCAAAGGGTGCGCCCCAAGGCGGCACACGCCGTGGGCGCGAGCGAATGCACCTCGCGGGCGCGCTCGACCATATCGCGCGCTGTGATGACGGCCATTTTGATAAAGCCGTCCCCCGCCGTTGCTCTGATGATTCTATCCATTATTCAAAACCTCTTTCAGCTATGATAAATTGCCTTCCCGCGCCGCCCTGAGGGCCGTTTGAACACAGGTGAACATTGAAAAAGCCCTCTTTTTCAAGCACTGAGCGCAAAAAGGCAAAGGAATAAGCATACTCGGTGTGCTCCTCGTCCTCACGCCGCCACAGCTCACCCTCCCTTGAAAAGATGTTCATGCCGTAGCTGACGGCGGATTTATCCTCATTAAGCTCGGCGCGCCAAAGGCACAGCACATCCTCCCGCTCATCGACATACACCTGACCCGACATAGATTCAAGCCAGTCAACCGAGCGAATATCAAAAACGAAAAGCCCGCCGGGACGAATGAAAAGACGCAGGCGGTGAATAAGCTCGGGCAAGTCCGAGGGTGAAATATAATTCATCCCGTCAAGCGAGCAGTAGGCCGCGTCCACCGTGCCGTATAAATCAAGCTCAGCCGCCTGTTGGCAGAGGAAAAGCGGAGGCTTAGGAAGTGAAAACGCCTTTTGCTGCGCCTGCATGAGCATATCAACGGATGCATCCACCGCGATAAGCTCATACCCGCGCTTGCTCATTTCGCAGGTGAGCGTACCCGTGCCGCAGCAAAGGTCGAGCAGGAGGCGGAATTCGCCGCCGCAGCGCCGGAACTCCGCCTCATAAAAGTCTGCAAATTCGCTGTAGGGAACATCGCCGGTGAGTGCATCATACCACGCGGCAAGCGGACCGTAGCAGCTCACTTATCCTCACCCTTTTTCACGCGGTCAAACACCACCGCATAGCCGCCCTTGCCGTATTGCAAAGAGCGATTGACGCGGCTGATCGTGGCGCTGGACGCACCTGTTTCGGCAAGAATGTCATTATAAATCATACCGTCATCAAGGCAGGCAGCCACCTGATAGCGCTGCTCCATCGCCATAAGCTCGGACACGGTGCAAAGATCGTCAAAAAACTTCATGCACTCGTCCACGGTGCGCAAGCTCAATATCGCCTTGTACATATTCTCGTTACGCGGTTTCTTGGGAAGCTTGTTCATAAATCTGTCCTCGGTTTCGTAATATTTAGTCTATATACAGCGAACAGTGGGTGTTCGCTTCTGTCCTTTAAATCATGTATATAATACAACAGCGCTCCAAAAAAGTAAATAGGGAAAGATTGAAAGCTATGTAAACTTTCCATTGACAACTGCGGCGCGGCGTGCGAAAATTTCAAAAAGAATTAAAAGCGAGGTTTAGTAAATGCAAACGCTGAAAGTGCGCTCAATGGTGCTCGGCACGGGGCGGGAAAAGCTCATCTGCCCGATAACGACACCCGAGCTTGAAAACGCTTTGGTCTGCGGTGATATGATCGCCCGCTCGTGCGCCGATGCGGCTGAATACCGCGCAGATTTGAGCGCGGACGCGATGAACGCCGAGGCGCTTATAAGCAATACGCGCCTAATACGCGAAGCACTTCGCGAAAAGCCGCTTCTATTCACCTACCGCACCGAGGGGGCGGACGCGCCGAGGCCGGGGCGCGAGGATGTGTACAATTTGTGCAAAAGAATAATCGCGCTCGGCGCAGCGGACATGATTGATATTGAGCTTTCTTCCCCCTACGCCGAAGAGCTTGCGCAAAGGGCAAAGGCGGCGGGGATAATAAGCGTAATAAGTCAGCACAGCTTTTCCGCCATGCCGCATGAGGACGAGATACGCGCCTATGTCGCGAAAGCGCGCTCTCTCGGCGGGGATATCGTTAAATACGCATACAAGATTTCATCCAAGGCGGAGCTTTTGCGCTTTCTCGCCGTGACAAACGAGCTGACAGAAAGCGAAGATGCGGGACTCATCTGCGCCGTGCCAATGGGCGAGGAGTATGCGTTTGGGCGGCTTATATGCGCTCAGTTCGGCTCATGCATGAGCTTTTGCGCGCTCAACGGCGACAAAAGCGCGCCGGGGCAAGCGGATATTGAGCTTGCCGCCGCTGTTGCCGACGCGCTGAGGAGCGTAAATAACACTTGATAAAAGAATTGATACAATATATAATATTGTTAACGAGCATAATACGGAGGTGGAATAGCATATGGCTTTTGTGATGAATATGCCGATGGTATGGCTTGCGGCAATGATAGTATTGCTGATAGTAGAGGCGCTTGTTCCGGGGCTTGTGTCGATTTGGTTCGCCATAGGCGCGCTTGCCGCGCTCATCGCCGCATTGCTCAACGCGCCCTTGTGGCTTCAAATGGTTTGGTTTTTGGCCGTGTCCGTGGCTACGCTTGTTTTGACAAGGCCGCTTGCGCAAAAGTACGTCAACTCCCGCACTCAGCCGACAAATGCGGACGCGCTCATCGGCAAGGATTGCATTGTAATTGAAGATATAGATAACCTCGCGGGTACGGGGTGCGTGAAGATAGGCGGCAAGGAATGGACGGCGCGAAGCGAGGATGAACACACGCGCTACAGCGCGGGCGAGGTCGTAAAGGCCGTGAGGATAGAGGGCGTTAAGCTCATAGTGACAAAGAACAATTAACCGACTGCACCGCCGCCAAGCGCGGCAGGAAAGGAGAAAGCAATGATAATAGTTATACTCATTATTTTGGCCGTTGCGCTTCTTATAAGCAACATTCGCGTTGTGCCGCAGGCCAAGGCATATGTTGTGGAGCGCTTGGGCGCATACAAAACCACATGGAGCGTCGGCATACACGTGAAAGTGCCGTTTATTGAGCGCGTGGCGAAGATAGTGTCGCTCAAGGAGCAGGTAGCGGACTTCCCGCCCCAGCCGGTTATCACGAAAGACAATGTAACCATGCAGATTGACGCGATAGTGTATTTCCAAATAACCGACCCCAAGCTTTATACCTACGGCATTGAGCAGCCGATGTTTGCGATAGAAAACCTCTCCGCAACGACGCTGAGAAACATCATAGGCGAGCTTGACCTTGACCAATGCCTGACGAGCCGCGACATCATAAACAGCAAGATGCGCACCATACTTGACGAGGCTACAGACCCTTGGGGCATAAAGGTCAACCGCGTGGAGCTTAAAAACATTCTCCCGCCGAGAGAGATTCAAAGCGCAATGGAAAAGCAGATGAAAGCCGAGCGCGAACGCCGCGAGGCCATACTGCGCGCCGAGGGCGAAAAGCGCGCGGCAATCCTTGAAGCCGAAGGCGAAAAGGAATCCGCCATTTTGCGAGCGGACGCGAAAAAGCAGCAGCAGATCCTTGAAGCCGAGGGCGAGGCCGAGGCCATTTTGACCGTGCAGCGCGCCACGGCAGAGGGCATTAAGCTTATAAACGAGGCTGCCCCGTCCGATGCCGTACTGCGCTTGAAAGCGCTGGAGGCTTTCGCCGCCGCGGCAGACGGCAAGGCCACGAAGATAATTATACCCAGCGAAATCCAAGGGCTTGCAGGGCTTGCCGAGGGCGTTATCGAAACCGTCAAGGGCGAGAGCAAGAAATAAATCTACAGACTTTAACGCTGACCGGCGGCCTTGACCGCCGGTTTTGCGCGAATAAGCTGACAGGAGACGAAAAAAATGAGCAGCACAAAAGCAATGGACTTCATGCACAGGCACGGCATGACCGCCGAGGTGGACAGCGTGAAATACGCAAAGCTTATGGCGGAGGACATGAAGCGCGGCCTAGCCGGGGAAAAAAGCTCCCTGCCGATGATACCCACCTACATAAAGTTTGACGGCGATATACCCAAGGGCAAAAGCGTGGCCGTTATAGACGCGGGCGGAACAAACTTCCGCTGCGGTCTTGTGACGTTTAACGCGGACGGATACGACATAAGCGAGGTTACAAAGCGCAAAATGCCCGGCATAGATAAGCCGAGCACCTGGGAAGAGTTTATAGACTTCGTGGCTGAAAGCATTATGCCGCTCATGGATAAAACCGAGCTTATAGGCTTTTGCTTTTCCTACAATGCCGACATCACGCCGGAGATTGACGGGCTTGTAAAGCGGATAGACAAAGAGGTTATAATAACCGGGTCGTCGGGCAAGCTCGTGGGCGCATCGCTGACGGCGGCGCTTGAAGCAAAGGGCGTACACGGAAAGCGCGTTTTCATCCTCAACGACACCGTGGCGGCGCTTTTAGGTTCATCGTGCACGCTGGATAAATCCCTCTACGGCGGGTTTATTGGCCAAATCAGCGGCACGGGGACAAACACCTGCTGCGCGCTCCCCTATTCGCGCATACCTAAGCTCAGCACGAACAGCGAAGAGAGCATACTCATAAACCTTGAATCCGGGCTTTATGACGGCATTCCGCAGGGCGATTTTGATAAGATACTCGACCACGAGAGCAACAACCCCGATGAGAAGATAATGGAAAAGCTCACAGCGGGCGTATACCTCGGCGAGCTTGGCCGCCTGATGCTCAATGCGGCGGCGGACGAGGGGCTTTTGAGCGAGGGCTCGGCAAAGCTTGTGCGCGCACTGGGCAAAATTGACGCATCCTACATTGACGCGTGGGCAAGCGGAGAAAAGCTGGAGCTTTGCGCGGATAACGCCGAGGACGGAGACTTTGCCCGCACGATGAGCCTGGAGCTTTTCCGCCGCTCGGCGCAGTGTATGTGCGCAAACCTCACGGCGATTATGCTTCTGACCGAGACGGGAGACGACAAGGCAAAGCCCGTGTGCGTATGCGCGGAAGGCTCGCTCGTGGATAGAAGCCGGTATTTCCGCCCGATGCTGGAAGAGCTTTTGGAAGAGCGCACGGCAAAGGAGCTTCATAAATACGCCGTTTTGCGCGTCAGCCGCGAAACCACGCTCCCCGGCTCTGCCGCCGCCGCGCTTTTGAACGCGTAAAAGGGTTTAAGAGAGTACTAGGATGAAAATTTGCGTTATAAACGACAGCTTCTTTAATTTCGGCGACCTTTCGTGGGATGTGCTGAATGCTTTCGGCGAGGTGAAAATCCACCACGACCATTTGACAGAGCTTGACGCGATTATTGCCCGCTCTCGCGAGGCGGATATAATCGTTACCGACCTGCCCGATCTCCCCCACGGGCTGATTGAGGCTTGCCCCAAGCTTAAATATATCTCCGTGACCTCTACAGGCTATGACGGGGTGGATTTAGCCGTGGCTCGCGAGCGCGGCATACCCATTTCAAATGTTCCGGCTTACGGAACGCAGTCGGTTGCGCAGCACGCGATAGCGCTTTTGATGGAAGTGTGCTCACACGCGGCTTATTATTCTTCCCGCGCCCATGCCGGGCATTGGCACGATTGCGGCGCGGAGACCGTGGGCGAGCATAGGCTGATAGAGCTTTCGGGCAAAACCATCGGCATTATAGGCTTCGGGCGGATAGGGCGCGCCGTGGGCGCGACTGCCAAGGCGCTCGGCATGGAAGTTATAGCTTACAACCGCAGCCGTTGCGCCGAGGGCGAGGCCATAGGCGAGTACGTTACGCTCGATGAGCTTTATTCACGCGCGGATGTAATTAGTCTGCACTGTCCGGCAAACGAGGCCACCGTCGGCATGATTAATAAAAACAGCATCGCCAAAATGAAAGACGGGGTTATAATCATCAACAACGCGCGCGGTGCACTTATCCGCTCCGAGGACTTGGCAGAAGCGCTTGAAAGCGGCAAGGTTTGGGCGGCAGGGCTGGACGTTTTGGAGCATGAGCCTATGATAGAAAACAACCCGCTTCTCAAAGCACCACGCTGCATCATCACACCGCATATAAGCTGGCTTCCCAAGGAAAGCCGCCAGCGCATTATAGACTGCACGGTGGAAAACATCCGCTCTTTCCTCGCCGGTGCGCCGCAAAACGTTATAAACTGACAATGTGATATTAAAATATGTCCGCTTTTCGGCGGGCATATTTTAATGTGTAAAAAGTGTAATCTTTATACTTTCCCCTCTTTCCTGCCGAGGATATCTGTGATATACTGTAATTAAACTAACGAGAAAATACAAAACGAAAAGGGGCGAGCTTATGGTTCCATCTTTCTCGACATTTGATGCCGCGATTTTTGCCGGCGGGCGAGGGTATTCCTGCTATCGCAAGCTCGGCGCGCACTTGCGCCGCCTTGACGGCAAATCGGGAACGCAATTTTGCCTGTGGGCACCGAACGCAAAAAGCGTGAGCGTTATCACCGCGCACACCGACTGGGACGAGGAAAAGGGCGCAATGGAGCTTACCAACGGCGGCGTGTGGGAATGCTTTCTTCCCGGCGTGCGCGCGGGAGAGGTATACCGCTTTGTCGTCACAGGGGCGGACGGGATAAAGCGCTACAAGTCAGACCCCTTTGCCTTTGCCTCGGAGCTTCGCCCCGCAAACGGCTCTATCGTATGCCCGCTGAAAGGCTACCGGTGGAATGACCGCGAGGCGAGAAAGCAGTTTGCCGGAAAAACGGCGCTTGAAAAGCCGATGGCGATATACGAAGTACACCTCGGCTCGTGGAAAAAGGACTATTCCGAAAACGCAGACGGGTTTATGAACTATCGCCGCCTTGCCGATGAGCTGGTGGAATACCTCAACTTCATGGGCTACACGCACGTAGAGCTTATAGGCATATGCGAATACCCCTTTGACGGGTCATGGGGCTATCAGGTGACGGGGTATTTCTGCCCCACGGCGCGCTACGGCACGCCCGATGATTTCCGCTATTTTGTAGACACTATGCACACCCACGGGATAGGCGTTATTCTCGACTGGGTTCCGGCGCACTTCCCGCGCGATGATTTCGGCTTGGAAAACTTCGATGGCACACCCCTTTACGAGTCCGCCGACCCGCTTTTGGCCGAGTACCCCGAATGGGGGACAAAGGCGTTCGACCACTCCAAGGGCGAGGTGCAAAGCTTTCTTTCGGCGAGCGCATTTTATTGGATAAAAGAATTCCACATTGACGCGCTGCGTGTGGACGCTGTGGCGGCCATGCTCTACACAAGCTTCGGGCGCGGTCAATGGCGCGTGAACGAATACGGCGGGACGGAAAACCTTGAAAGCATGGAGTTTTTGAAAAAGCTTAACTCCGCCGTGCTGCGCCAAACCGACGCATTTATGATAGCCGAGGATTCGTCCATACTGCCGGGGATAACGGAAAACGTTGAAAACGGCGGGTTCGGCTTTCTGTTCAAGTGGAACATGGGCTGGATGAACGACACGCTCAAATACATCGAAGAAGACCCCCTCTACCGCCACTGGCTGCACGGCAAGCTCACGCACACGGCGGATTACGCTTTCACCGAAAACTATGTGCTTGTGCTCAGCCATGATGAAGTAGTACACCTCAAAAAGCCGATGCTGGGAAAAGCGCCGGGCGGGATATCCGAGCAGCTTGCCACGCTGAAAAGCCTTTACACCTTCCAGTTTACGCACCCCGGGAAGAAGCTTCTTTTCATGGGGCAGGAATTTGCCGAGGATCGCGAATGGGACGAAAACCGCTCGCTCGACTGGGGCTTGGCAGAGAACTTCGGCCACAGAGATGTTTTGCAATGCGTGAGAAACCTTATCGGGATATATAAGATGTACCCCAGTCTCTATGTCGATTCCAAAAACTCAGTTACCTTTGAATGGGTCAACAGCACCGATTCCGACCGCAACATCATAAGCTATATACGCCGCAACCCGTGGAATTACGATGGAGCGGTGCTGGTGGTGTGCTCGTTCTCGCCGCTTCAGCACAACGGCTATCGCTGCGGCGTGCCGAAAGCGGGGCTTTATAAGCGTATGTTCAGCACCTATGACAGTCTCCCCGGCAGCGGCGGCCCCGGCGAACAGGGCGACATTCCCCCGCTCACGGCGCTGAAAGAAGAATGTGACGGCAGGGAATACTGCATAAGCTACGATCTGCGCCCGTTTGAGTCGATCATCGTGGAGCTTCCGCAGGAGAAAAGGGTGGAAGCGGAATAACATAAAGCATCAAGGCGTTCTTTGTTTTCAGAGCGCCTTGAAATTATATATAGCTGTTGACATTACGGCGTGCGTCACGTATAATGCGGGCATTACGCTTATACTATAAATTCGAGGATTTTTACTGCTATGGAACACTCCGAAAAGCTCACCGTGCGCGAATGCGCTTTCGGCGATCGCGCATTTTACAGGCACGTGCTGGCAGTCGTGCTGCCGATAATCGTGCAAAACACGCTGACAAACGTAGTTAACCTTTTAGATAACGTAATGGTAGGGCAAGTCGGCACACTGCCGATGAGCGGCGTTGCCATTGTCAGCCAGCTTATATTTGTTTATAACCTCGCCGTGTGGGGCAGCACCTCCGGCGCGGGGATTTACGGCGCGCAGTTTTTCGGGCGCGGGAACATGGAGGGCGTGCGCCACACGCTGCGCTTTAAGCTCTTGGTGGTGCTGGGGATTACGCTTATCGCGTTCGGGCTTTTCGCCGCATTCGGAAAGCAGCTTATTCAAAGCTACATCGCCTCCGGCACTTCCCCCGCCGATGCCGCGCTCACGCTGGGCTACGCCGAGGATTATTTGAAGATTATGACCGTGGGGCTTATTCCGTTTGCCATATCCCAGTGCCTCGCGGGCACTCTGCGCGAAAGCGGGCAAACCGTGCTCCCGATGAAAGCAAGCATAGCCGCGATTTTTGTCAACCTCGTTTTCAACTCCCTGCTTATTTTCGGTCTGTGCGGCTTCCCCAAGCTCGGCGTTGCGGGCGCGGCAATTGCCACAGTGCTCTCGCGCTTTGTGGAGCTGGGGATAATACTCGTCTCCGTCAGGGAAAACATTGACCTTTACCCGTTTTTCACGGGTGTGCTGCGGTCGTTTCGTATTCCGGGCGAGCTTGCGCGCGGGATAATGTCAAAGTCCCTGCCGCTGCTGGCAAACGAAATTATGTGGGGCTCGGGCATGGCGATGCTGTTGCAGTGCTACTCCGTGCGCGGGATTCAGGTCGTGGCGGCAATGAACATTTGCTCCACGGTGTCACAGATATTCAACGGCGCATTTTTGTCGCTCGGTAACGCAACGGCGATTATTGTCGGGCAGGAGCTGGGCGCGAACAACCTCGTCAATGCCAAGCGCACCGCGTGGCGCATGATGGTGCTGAGTATTGCAAGCTGCGTATTCATGGGTATGCTTTTGGCCGTGTGCGCGCCGATAATCCCGCTCATCTACAACACCGAGGACGCTATACGCGCCCTCGCCACGGAGCTTATATGCGTGGCAGCAATATGTATGCCGCTTTACGGCATTGCAAACAACGCCTACTTCACCATACGCTCCGGCGGCAAAACGCTTATCACGTTCCTTTTCGACAGTTGCTTTTCTTGGATTGTGTCCGTCCCGGCGGCGTACTGCTTGGCGCGCTTTACGGCAATGCCGATAGTGTCGGTATACTTCGCGGTGAATGCGCTTGACCTTATAAAGTGCATTATCGGCGTGGTGCTTATCAAAAAGGGCAGCTGGGTGAGAAACATAGTCAACGCAGAATAAATTAACAGGTGCTCTTCCGAAATATGCGGAGAGCACCTTGTTTACATTACTTGCTTGTTTACATTACTTGCTTTTTTATTTTACGCGCGTGTGGTATGATAAAGCTTGAGTTCCCACAAGGAAGTGATAAAAACGAGAAACGGAAAAGACGCAAAAGGCGCGCTCGGTACGGTGCTTTTGATAATTTACGTTGTATTGTGCCTTGCCGTGAGCATATGGCTTTTTTATAATGGAATAACAACGCTTCACCGCATTGTGCTGACAAAGGCGGAGCTTGCCGCTTCGGAAGCGGTCGAGGTTTCCCCCGTTTTACCGACTGCGTTCCCCACCGCAAGTGTAAATATCGAAGCTACACCGTCACCATCCCCCACCGCGGTGCAATGTGAGCACGAATACGGCGAGTGGCAAACTATAGTCGCCGCCACCGTGACCTCGAACGGGCAGGACGAGCGCGTGTGCGCAAAGTGCGGCGCGGTGGATAAGCGCGTAACCAACCCCAAGCCCACAATCGACACCTCGCCCGGCAACGAATCGGTTCGGGAGATGTTTAGCCTTATCAATGCCGAGCGCACGGCGGCGGGGCTAAACGAGGTTTACTACTGCGAGGATATCCAAGCCGCCGTTGACCTGCGCGCAACGGAGCTTAACGAATACTACGATATGCAGCACAACCGCCCCGACGGGCGCGAGGCCGTCACGGTGTTTTACGACCTTGGCATAAGCTACACCATGGCAGGCGAGAATTACACCCTCGGCCCGCAGAGCGCGGAGCAGGCAATGAACGAGTTTATGAACTCCCAAGGTCACCGCGAGCTTATACTCTGCCCCGATGCTACAGGCGTAGCGCTCTGCGTTGCGCCGAACGATGAATTCGGCCTTGCTTGGGTGCAAATATTCGTGAAGTGAGGGAAAGAATATTTGCGCGTAAACAAAGATATGCACCCCGGAAGTCAGAGACTTTTGGGGTGCATATCTTTTTACTTATTTTACACCTGCGCGAATTGGCTGTTGTAGAGCGTGGCGTAGAAGCCGTTTTTAGATAAAAGCTCGGTGTGCGTGCCCTGCTCGACTATGCGCCCGTAACGCATGACGAGAATCAAATCGGCAGAGCGTATGGTGGAAAGGCGGTGGGCGACAATGAAGCTTGTGCGCCCCTGCATGAGCTTATCAAAGGCTTGCTGAACCAAAAGCTCGGTGCGGGTGTCAATGGAGCTTGTGGCCTCGTCCAAAATAAGCATGGGCGGCAGGGTGAGCATGACGCGGGTGATGCACAAAAGCTGCTTTTGGCCTTGGCTGATGCTGTCCTCATTCAAAACAGTGTCAAGCCCCTGCGGCAAGCGGCGTATAAACTCCCAGCTGCGCGCCTCTTTCGCGGCGGCGATTATCTCTTCATCCGTGGCATCGGGCTTGCCGAAGGCGATATTCTCGCGCACCGTGCCCTGCTTTATCCATGTATCTTGAAGCACCATGCCAAAGCCGTGGCGTAGGGCGCGGCGGGAAAGCTCCGTTATCTTCTCCCCGTCCACGCTTATACTGCCGGCATCGACATCATAAAAGCGCATTAGAAGATTTATCAACGTGGTCTTGCCGCAGCCTGTGGGGCCGACTATCGCCACGCGCATACCGGGCTTAACATGAAGCTCAAAGCCCTCGATGAGCTTTTTATCCTTATCGTAGCTGAAATTGACGTTATCAATATCCACGCTGCCCGAAACCGAGGGCAGCTCGCCGGTTGCATCGGGCGTTTCCTCCGGCTCTTCCAAGAGCGCGAAAAGCCGCGCGGCGCAGGCAAGCGCATTTTGCATCTCCGTGACAACGGAGCTAATGTCATTAAAGGGCTTCATGTACTGGTTAGCGTAGCTCAAAAGCACGGACAGGCCGCCCACGGTCAAAGCGCCGGTGGGGATAATGAGCGCGCCGATGAGTGCAACCCCGGCATAAATGACGTTATTGACAAAGCGCGTGGAGGGGTTTGTAAGGCTACTGTAGAACACGGCCTGTTGGCTGTAGTTGCGAAGCTCCTCGTTGATTTCGGCAAAGCGCGAAGAGCCGCGTTTTTCATACCCGAACGCGCGCACCACCTTTTGATTGCCGACAAGCTCTTCAATGAGCGCGGTTTGGCGGCCGCGCGTTTCGCTTTGCTTGCGGAACATGGTGTAGGAACGGGAAGAGACGAATTTCGCAACGAGGAAGCTCACAGGCGTGAGCACGAGGACAAAAAGGGTTATCCACATATTCTTGGAGAACATGAAAATAAGCGTGAAGATAATCGTGACAACGCCGGAGAAAAGCTGAGTAAAGCCCAAGAGCAGGCCGTCGGAAAGTATATCTGCGTCGGCGATAATGCGCGAGACAATGTCGCCCGTGCTGTGCCTATCCAAATACGAAAGCGGCAAATGCTGAATGCGGCGAATCGCTTGAGAACGCATATCCTGCACCACGCGATAGGTGACGCGGTTATTGATAAGGCTCATAACATACCCCGTCACGCCCGATATCGCAGCGCAGACGATGATAGCCTTGAGATAACCCCACATGGCGGCATAATTAACATTATGCTCGGAAACAATTTGGTCGATAGCGTCGCCGAAGAGAACGGGGACATATAGCTGCAAAATCACGGTTGCGGCGGCAAGGACGATGCTGAGCAGCAAGAGCCACGTATAGCGCGCGATGCGTGAAAGAAGCTTTTTCAGAACGGCGGCGCTGTTGACGCTCTCTTTTTTCTTTTTCATACCTGCGCGCCCCCTTTCATGCCGTCATTGCTTTCTTCGGGAAATTGAGAATAATAAATCTCGCTGTAAACGGGGCAAGAGGCCATAAGCTCATCATGCGTACCCGTTCCGACAAGAGTGCCGTTATCAAGGACGAGGATTCTATCCGCGTGGCGTATGCACGCGATGCGCTGGGAGACGATGAAAGTCGTCATCGTGTCGGAGAGGGAATGAATCGCCTTTCTGAGCGCGGCATCGGTGGCATAGTCCAGCGCGGACGAGCTATCGTCCAAAATGAGCACCTCCGGCTTTTTCACAAGCGCGCGGGCAATGGAAAGGCGCTGACGCTGACCACCGGAGAGATTGCGCCCGTTTTGCTCCAGCTCAAAATCAAGCCCGCCGGGCTTAGCCTCGACAACCTCTTTTGCCTGCGCCGCCGTGAGCGCGTCCCAAAGCTCTGCATCGCTTGCCGTCTCGTTGCCCCAGCGGAGATTATCCGCAATACTGCCCTCAAAGAGCACGGCGCGCTGAGGCACAACGCCGACAGCCGCACAAAGCTCGGCGCGCGTATAGCTTTCCACCGGGCGGCCGAAGAGGGAAACTTTGCCAACGCTTGCATCGTAAAAGCGCGGGACGAGGTTGACAAGCGTGGATTTGCCCGCGCCCGTGCCGCCGATTACGCCGACAGTCTCGCCGCGCTTTGCCGTGAAGCTTATGTCCGTAAGGCTGGGCGCACCGGCATTTTTGTAAGTGAAGCTTACATTATCAAAGCGCACGGCTTCGGAGCTCTCCGCCGGGGTAGGCAATCCGGCGCTCTCGGCAGGGTAGGTCATACCCGGCTCGATGGCAAGCACGCCCGACACGCGCCCGGCACACGCCAGCGCCTTATTGAGCGTAATTATGAGCGAGGCAAGCTTGATAAGCTCGACTATGATTTGAAGCATATAGTTATAAAGCGCCACGACATCGCCCTGGGCAAGCCCGCCAAGCTCCACGCGCACGGCGGCGCGGTCGATGACGAACACGGCGGCAAGGTTAATAAGCACATACGTGGCCGGATTCAAAAGCGCCGAGACGCGCCCGACAAATTCATTCAGCCGCGTAAGCTCGCGGTTTGAAAGGTCAAATTCGCGCACGGACTGCTCCTCGCGGCAAAAGGCACGGATAACGCGCACACCGGTGAGGTTTTCGCGCGTCATGCCCGTGACGCGGTCAAGCCCCGCCTGTACCTTTTTAAACATCGGAATGCTCACAAGCATTATCGCAAACACCACGGCGAAGAGAACGGGTATCGCCACGGCATAGACAACGGCGCAATGCACATCTATCATAAACGCCATTGTCATCGCGCCGAAAACCACAAAGGGGCTGCGCAACAGCAAACGCAAGCCCATGTTAACCCCGTTTTGCACTTGGTTGACATCGTTTGTAATGCGCGTTATGAGCGTATCCGAGCCGATAGTGTCAAGCTCGGTAAAGGAAAATGACTGTATCTTATCAAAAAGCGCTTGACGAAGCTTCGCGGCAAAGCCAACGCTGGCCTTGGCCGCAAAAAACTGCGCGGTGAAGCTGCTGGCAAGCCCCAGCCCCGCCATAAGCACCAGCACGGCAAAGCAGCCCCAAATATACCCACGGTTATTCCCCGCCACGCCTATATTAATCATCCGCGCCACAACAATCGGCACCATAAGGTCAAACACTACCTCCAAGAGCTTGAAAAGCGGCGCGAGTATGCTTTCCTTTGTATACTCCTTGAGGTAAACCCAAAGGTTTTTCACCCAGTCCCATCTCCTTATACTTTTTCTTAATTCTTGACAGCGACAGTATAATACTTTATTATCAATATGAATAATATTGTTTTTATAGGTTTATTATATAATAT
>CAZGFK010000037.1:0-15662 GCA_964524815.1 uncultured Oscillospiraceae bacterium | reverse complement strand
ATAATAAGTATTACTTATCAGGGAGTGCTCAAATGCCCGTCACGGAGCATACCGAACGGGTCGCCACCGTTGCCGACAAGGGAAGTGAAGCTCAAGCTCGCGTCCACGTGCTCGCTCATGGCTTGGCGCGCCAGCTCCGGCATACGCATACGAATGGCGGAGACCACGGAAATGTGGTTATACTTCACGCTCGGCATCCAAGGGTTCGCGTCACTGTTAGAGTCGGTGATGAATTGGAGCATGGAAGCTTGGTACATTGTCAGCTTCGGCAGAAGCTGCTCGTAGCACTGGATTATATAAGGGTTGCCGCAGGAGCGGATTATAAGCTGGTGGAAGGGCATATCCGTGTCGCGCATTCCGTCGATATCGCGCTTTATAACGCTGTCGCGAAAGGCTTCGGCAAGGCCGTTAAGCTCGCGGATGGTGCTGTCATCCGCTACGTGCGCGCAGATAGAGGCGGCTTCGCTTTCAATGGCCGTGCGGACGCGGTAAAGGCTTATCATATCGTGCAAATTCAGCTCCAGCACGAAGCTGCCCGCTTGGTTGGGGTGCTGCACGATAAAGCCTATCTCCGTAAGCTTTGCAATGGCCTCGGCCACGGGGGTGCGGGATATGCCGAGGGAAGCGGCAAGCTGGTTTACGTTGAGCTTTGTGCCGGGGTTAATTTTGAGGTTTATTATATCGTCATATAGAAGCTGCGCCACAAGGTCGCGAAGCTTTGCGTCGGGGTTTGCGGCCATGCTTTGCTTGAGCTTGTATTGCTCCATTTCGTTTTGTCCTCCTGCGGGGATATTAGGATTAATATACACCCTCTCCGCCGGAAAGTCAACGCGAAAAGGCGTAGCACAAAGCCCAAAGCGCACCGAGGTGCAGCGGATAAAAGGCGTAAATCCACCGCGCCTTTGCGCCGCGCTTGCCGTTATACAATAGCGTCAGCACCCCGGCAAGGGCGGCAAACGCAACAAACTGCCACGTGGTGAGCGGCATGGCGTACTCGGCAAGGCTCCACAGCACGATAACCGCCGCCATGCCAACACGGCTTTGCCGCATGAAATACAGCGCCGCGATGAGTACAAGCCCCATATAACCGTAGTCACTGCGCGGCAAAATAAGCCCGGCGGCAAGCATGGCGAGGGCAAAAAGCCCCAATGCGCGAAAATAGTTTTTCCTTGTGTGTGCGCTTATATAAAGCGCATCCAAAGCGGCAATAACCGCGAGGGAGACGGCGAGCGTGAAGAATACGTTCAGCGAGGGCGAGAAAAGCTTGAACGCCGAAAACGGCGCGGCGGAATAGCTACCCGGGGAAAAGGCAAGGGCAAAAAACGGCTGAGAGATAAGGGCAAAGGCCGCCATGCGCAATAAGTATTTCACGCGGGAGCGGGTATGCGCAAGACCGTTTATGAGCATAAAGGCGAATATGGGGAACGCCAAGCGCCCCGCGGCGCGCATAAAGATATACTGCGGCGGATAAAGCCCTGAAAGAGAGAGCGTGTACGCCAAGTGATCTATGAACATCGCGGCAACGGCGATAAGCTTCAAACAAAATGCGCTCATGAAGTTAACCTCATACAGTCAAAAAAGCGGGTCTGAAACCCGCTTTTTTGAATTTAAGAAAGGAGATATATAAAACGCGATAATCAGTTGCGATAATCGTCATCGTAATCGTCGTAATACTTGCCCTTGGTGTTGTCGGACTTCTTGCCGGTGACATTCTTCAAAAGGAAGAACATACCCACGCCGATTGCGGCGGCGGCAAGCACCATAGCGATAACAGGGCCGATTATACCAAGCGCCAGCCCGGACGCGGAAGCGTCCTTATCCTCGTCCTTGTCTGCGGACGGAGAGGGGGAGGTGAGGGACGCGGTGTAGGTCACGGCAACGGGAGAGGAGTAGATAACCTTGCTGTTAGTCGTGCCGTCGGACGACCAAACGCCCACGTAGTAATACTTGCTGCCGGAAATCGTGTCGGGCACATATGTGGCCGACTGCGCGCCGGAGATCTTCGTGCCGTTTGCGTTGCTGTTGGTGTCGTTGCGGTACCACTGGTAGTTGAGCTGAGAGCCGCCGTTCTCGCTCGCCGGGGCGGCGGAGACGGACAGCGTGGTGGTTTCGCCCTCGCTCAAAACCGCGCCCACAGGCTGGGTGGAGATGGTGGGAACGGCGAGGGAAACGGCAGTGGACGTGTCGCCGGTATTAGGCGCGGCGGACGCATTGGGGCTTGCCGAGGGGGCAGCGGTTGCAGTGGGGTTATAGGTCGCAGTGGGCTTTGCCGTGGCGGTCGGGGCGGTAGTTGCGGAAGCCCCGCGCACACGGATTATTGCACCCGTGGTGCAAAGATAGCTCTTGCCGTCTGCGGCAACGAATTTGCATTCAACGCTCCATTCGTGCATGGAAGCGGGAATGTTGGAGAGAACGAGAGTATCGGTGTCCGCGCCGGAGACGGAAAGACCGGAGAAGTAAGCGGGCGCTTCCTTGGCGGTGACGGTTTTGGTGGTGTCCTTGCTGACTATGCGCCATACGCGGGAGTAGGCATTGTCGGCGCGCGCGATAAACGTGGCCGAGCCGCCATTGTCAACGGTTTCGCCGGTGGGGTTTTTGGTTATCTTCATCACGCCGCCGTTGTTGACCGGGGCGGAAGCGCCGTCATAGCTTATGGAGACGACATTGGAATAAACCGCCGAGGAATACTGCGCGCCGTTGTAGGCCTTTATGCCGACAAAGTAATATGTAGTGCCGGAAAGCGCGGCGGGGGGCGTGTAGGACGCGGTGTTTGCCCCGCTTATCTCGGTGGCGTTTGCGCCGTTAGAGGAAGCGGACTTAAACCACTGGTAGTAAAGGGACACGCCGTTGCCGAGGTTGGGCGCGGCAGCGGATACGGACAGGGTAGCCGTCTGCCCGGCGGAGAGCTTCACCGAGCCCGGCTGGCCGGTGATGGTGGGTGCGGAAAGGGTGGTGGTAGTGCCGGGGGTGGGGGTCACGGTGGTGGTAGAGCCGCCGGAAACCGTGACGGAGCAGAGATTGGAATCGGCCTGATAGCTCACGCCGTTTGCATACCCGGAGGCCACGCACTTAATCGTGAAGTCGGAGCTTGCGGTGAAGGTATAAGTAGAGCCGGTTGAGGCGGCAGAGCCGACATACCAAGTGTAAGTGATGTCCTGACCGCCGGTTAAATCGCCGTAGGACGCGGCCACGCTCAGGGTGTAGGTTTGGCCGCTTATGCAGCTGTAGGTGGTCGGGAGATTTTGCGTAAAGCCGAAGCCGTCAGCAAACGCGGCCACGGGGAGCGCCGCGACAAGCACGAGCGCGAGAGCGAGGCAGAATACCGCGCGAAGAGTTTTCTTTTTCATTTTTATTATCCTCCTAAAAGGGTTACATAACATTATACATGACATACCGACACTTTGCAACAGAAAAAAGCAATATTAATGAAATCTCAATGATTTTCAACGTTTTTTCGCCGCTTTTGATTCTGCGGCGCGCTCTCGGCGCGAAAAAGACAGGTGACATAATCGGAACATCGTTTTTGCTTTCTGAGATATATGACGCAAATGTTTTAAAAAAGTTGCAGGTGATTTCAAAAAAATAAATAGAAATTTGTGAGCTTAGCCTCGCCCTTGACAGAAGCGGCAGAGCAAACTACAATATATAATATGTAAAAAAGCATTTTAGGAGAAATGAAGAGATGAATTCCATGCGCTTTGCGGATCTGCACTGTGACAGCATTTTTGAAATGTTTCTGCAAAAAAAGGATTTGATGACGCTCACGGGGCACATAAACCTTGATAAGCTGCGGCGGGGCGGGGTGCTTTTGCAGTGCTTTGCCGCCTTTGTCGCCACGCACGAATGCGCTGCGCGAAACGGCGTGACGCTGCCGCCGTATGAGCTTTTTTGCGCCATGGCGGATATATTTGACGAGCAAACCGCGCGCTATGCCGATTTCATAGCCCCCGTGAAAACTTATGCCGACATTGAAAGGAACATGGCCGATGGCAAAATCTCGGCGCTTTTCACGGTTGAGGACGCTGTGGCGCTGGACGGGAAGATTGAACGCGTGGACGAGATGTACACGCGCGGCGTGCGCATTGCGGCGCTCACATGGAACTATGAAAACTCCCTCGGCTACCCCAACAGCGCAGACCCCGCCCTGCACGCCCGCCGCTTGAAGAAATTCGGCATTGAGGCCGTGGAGCGTATGGGCGAGCTTGGCATAATCCCCGATGTGTCGCACTTATCAGAGGGCGGCTTTTGGGACGTGGAAGAGCATACGAAAAAGCCCTTCATCGCCTCGCACTCCTGCGCGCGTGCCCTTTGCAACCACAGCCGCAACCTCACGGACGAGCAGCTTCACGCCGTGGCCGAGCACGGCGGCGTTGTGGGCGTGAATTTCTATTCGGCGTTTCTCAACGGACGCGAGGACTATACCCCCACTTCCGACATAATCCGTCATATGGACTATATCCGCAACAAGGCGGGTGTTGAAGCCGTGGCGCTGGGGTCGGACTTTGACGGGATAGACTGCAAGCTGGAGCTTGGCGACTGCGCGGGGCTGCCCACGCTGTGCGAGGCTATGCAAAAGCACTTCACCGATGATGAAATTGACCTTATCTGCGCGAAAAATGCCCTGCGCGTGATAAAAGACGCTGTAGGCTGAACAAATTAGACAGTAAACGCGAGATTGTTTATTGTTTTGCAATCTAAGACATAGTATATTTAATACATAGAATATCAGACAATACGGCAAACAAATAAGGAGGTCAAAAAATGAGCAAAAACGTTATCTTCTGCTTTTCCGGCACGGGAAACTGCTTGGATATAGCAAAAAACATCGCAGCCAAGCTCGGCGATACGGACATTATAATGATGCGCTCCGAGCCGAGCATAAAGGACGTGACAACGGCAAAGCGCGTGGGCTTTGTGTTCCCCTGCTACGGCGGCGGCCTGCCCGGCGACATGGAAAAGTACGTTTCCATGCTGAAAATCAGCCCGAACGCGTACACCTTCGGCGTGTGCTCGTGCGCGGCCTACCTCGGCACGGGGCTTTATAAGCTCGATCAAATCGTACACCTTGACTACTGGGCGAAGATTACTCATCAGTGCTCGTGCATATGGCTGTTCCCGCACGCGATGATGCTGCCGACGCTGCCCGCTCCCTTGGCGCAAAAGCGCGCGGAGAAGCTCGCAGCGAATGTGGCTGAGGAAATTCTATCTGCCCGCCGCAGTGATAAGCGCCCTCCGAATAACCCCCTCAACCGCGTAGAGAGCCAAATGTGGCCGAAGATTTCGGACAAAAAGGGCGCGGCGATGCGCGCAGGGGATGCGTGTGTCGGGTGCGGCCAGTGCGTGGAGCTTTGCCCGCGCGGCAATATCCGCCTTGAAAACGGCAAGGCCGTAATCGGCAACAATTGCGCGCAGTGCCTAAGCTGTTTGCAATACTGCCCGAAAAAGGCCATAAACCTCGGCGGTGCGAGCGTAAAGCGCGCCAGATACCACAATGTGAACGTCTCGGCCAAGGAGCTTGTGCAAAAGGTAATACATATTTATTAAGATACACGCACTCACGGCGCGGGGAGCTTTCTCCGCGCCGTGGTTTTTAGCAAAAACTAAACGCGCTCTTCCTGCTCTTGCCTTGCGAAAGCGGAAAGAGCGTGTTATCATATACAATGAAGATATTTAGGCTTTGGCAAAACTGCGAAGCACCTGTCGGCTAAATATCCAAATAATAAAAAACGGAGATGTCAAAGCGTATGAGCGTTGCAAACGTTATCTCTCTTCTCGGCGGAGTGGCGCTTTTCCTGTTCGGCATGACGCTGATGGGCGAGGGGCTGAAAAAGGTTGCGGGCAGCAGCCTTGAGCTTATATTGTACCGCCTTTCCAGCACCCCCGTGAGAGGGCTTCTTCTCGGCGCGGGTGTGACCGGGGTTATCCAGTCCTCTGCCGCTACAAGCGTTATGGTAGTCGGCTTTGTCAACTCCGGCATGATGAAGTTCAAACAGGCCATTTCCGTAATCCTCGGCGCGCTTATCGGCACGAGCGTGACGGGGTGGATAATCTGCCTTTCAAGCATTGAGGGCAGCAGCGGCTGGGCGGCGCTCTTTTCTACGAGCACCATTTCCGCTGTTGTCGCTGTGGCGGGGATAGTGCTGCGTATGTTCTCTAAGAACGCTACAAAGCGCCACGCGGGGGATATTTTCCTCGGCTTTGCCGTGCTGATGTTCGGAATGCAGTCGATGAGCGGGGCGGTCTCGCCCCTGCGCGAGAGCGAGGTTTTTATAGACGTGCTCACCACGTTTTCTAACCCCGTCATCGGCATAATCGTGGGCGCGGTGTTCACGGCGGTGCTGCAAAGCGCGTCCGCCGCCGTTGGTATTTTGCAAGCGCTTTCTGCTACGGGCGCTGTAACCTTTGCCACGGCCTACCCCATTATCCTCGGCATTGCCGTGGGCGCGGCGGTGCCGGTGCTGCTGTCGGCGTTGGGCGCGCGCGTCAACGGACGGCGCACGGCCATGTCCTACCTCGTGGCGGAGCTGTCGGGCGCGATTATTTGCGCCGTGGCGTTTTACATACCGGATCTGTTTTTGAATCTCGGCATCAAAAATGTCGTGATGGACGCGGTTTCGATTGCGCTTTTAAATAGCGTATTTCGCACCGTGACCGCGCTTATCCTGCTCCCGCTTATTGACCGCATGGCCGACCTCATCTGCGTCATTGTCAAAGAAAGCGAGGACGAGCGCCGTGCGGGCGAAGAGTTTGACCGCCTTGACGAGCGCTTTTTGGAGCATCCCGCCGTTGCCGTGGAGCAAAGCCGCCTCACCGTAAACTCCATGGCGCAGTGCGCAAAGGAAAACCTGCTCGCCTCGGTGATGCTTTTGCGGGAGTATTCCCAGCCGGGGTATGACAAGGTGCAGAGCATGGAGGACTTGATAGACCGCTTTGAAGATAAGCTCGGCACGTATCTTGTCAGCGTCACCACCTTGGAGCTTACTGTAGAGCAAAGCTCGCACGTGTCGAAGTATCTGCACGCGCTCAGCGACTTTGAGCGTATCAGCGACCACGCCGTGAACATTGCGGAAAACGCGCAGGAAAAGCACAACAAAAAGGTGGAGTTTTCCCCCGCCGCGATGGACGAGCTTATTACGCTCACCTCCGCCGTGGAAGAGATTTTGTCTATATCTATAGAGTCCTTTATCAACGAGGATATTTCGGAAGCGTATCGCGTAGAGCCGCTGGAGGAGCGGATAGACGTGCTGTGTGACGAGATGAAGCTGCGCCATGTGGATAGACTGCAACGCGGCGAATGCTCCCTTGCGCACGGGTTTATCTTCAACGACCTTTTGACGAACTTTGAGCGCGTGGCAGACCACTGCTCAAACCTCGCCATCGCCCTTATAGAGCTTCATGCGCATGAATACGACACCCACGGGTATGTGATAAATCTCAAAGAGCTGCATTCGCACCATTTCGATAAATACTACGCCGAATACAGCGAAAAATACAAGATTTAACCTAAAAAGAGTGTGCTTTCGACCTTGAAAGCACACTCTTTTTATTATGCTTTTTCTCCTTACAGCCCCTCGTAGAAGCTGACGGCAGCGGCGATTTCGTCCTCGATGGGATGACCCTTTGCCATGCCGCCGACGAGCTTGAAAGGTCCGAAGGTGTTAAACCCGAAGCAGCCGTACTCCCCGGCGATTTCCGCTCTCTTCTCGCTCACGGCCTCGGTTATGGCCTTGGTGTAGCCGGCCTTTTCCGCGCCGTAGGTGTAAAGGAAGAACACCTTTTTGCCCTCGGGAAGATTGTCCTTGGCAAACTGCAAAACGGTTTTGTGGAACTTGGAGTAGTAAATGCCGGAAGCAAAGCCGACAAGGTCATAAGCGGAAAGATCCGCTGCGGACTGGCGCGCGGCATCTATAAGCTCAACCTCGTGTTTAGCGGCGATAGCGTCGATAAGCTTCTTGGTGTTGCCGTGATGCGCGGAATAGTAGACAATTGCGGTTCTCATAATAAAAAACTCCTTGATTTTTTATGGTATAAATATTATACTTTGTACAGAAAGCGTTTACAAGTACGCAAAATGAAAGAACTAAGTACGGTGGTTTGTACCGGGAGGGGTTATGAAAAAAGAGCTTACGGCGGAGGAATATCTCAAGCGCGTGTTGACGCAAGAGGTGAACGAGCGCTGCCCGATGCGCAGGACGCTGGAAATGCTGAGCGGGAAATGGCGCACGCATATTATATACGAGCTTTGCAAAAAACCGGCCTGTCGCTTCAGCGAGCTGAAAAAGGCCGTGCCGCGCATTACAAACACCATGCTCACATCCACCCTGCGCGACTTAGAGGAGCTGGGGATAATTCACCGCGAGCAGTTTAACGAAATCCCGCCGCACGTGGAATACTCGCTCACGGAAAAGGGCAAGGCGCTTTTGCCGGTGTTCACGGAGCTTGCCAAGTGGGGCGAGATGTATTTAAAGCCGGAAGAAAAAGCCGCGTCCGATAATACATGAAAACTTCATATTTATATGTTATAAAAGAAAAAACTTAAAACCATGGGGGAATTAATATGAAACACCCTGCGTTAACGCGGGCTATGGCGGCGGTGCTGGCAATTATGTGCGCGATTATGCTTATCTGCGGCGCTGTCGGCATAGGCGATGCGCAAAAGGAGTATAAAGAGGACTTGGACGCGTATGAAAAGCTCTCCGAGCGTGTAGCCACGTTTAAAGAGCTTTCCGCCAAGCTTGACGGCGAGGACAGCTATAAAGAAACCAAGGAAAAGCTGGACGCGCGCCAAGAGGAGCATGACAAGGAATCGGCCGATTTTCGCACCGACCTTGCCGAGCGTACAGCCACTCAAGGCGGCTACCAGCAGGGCGCAAATGCGCTTTTAGAGGCGAGAGAGGCAACGGAAGCGGCTTATCGCCAGTATGCCGACGGCGTGGCGCAGTTCCAAGCCGCCGAAGCGGAATTTAACGCGAAAAAGGCCGAGGCTCAAGCGGGCATAGCCCAGCTACAGGCCGCGTATAATTCGATAACCGTGCCGACTATTTCGGAGGATATGTTCCCCATGCCGACACAGGAACAATTCACAGATGACGGCGTGTTAAATGAGGCGGCATATAATGAGGCGGTCAATGCCCGAAACCAAGCTTACCAAAAAGCTGTAGCTCAGGCCGAAGAAGCGGCAAAAGCTAAAGCGGGTATTCAAGCCCAAATTGACACGATAAATGCGCAGCTTGCCCAAGGTGAAGCGATGATTAACGAAAACCGCGCCAAGCTTGATGCGGCGGGCGAGGCCGTTATGAGCGCAAAGCACCAGGTGCAGGGTGGGCTTGAACAGATTTGGTACGATCTCGGCGAAATGGAAGATGAAGAGCCGGAACTGGAGGAAAAGCGCCAAGCGCTTTTAGAAGAGGCCGAGCAGCTTGAAAAGGACAAAGAGGCCGCCGAGCAGAAGAAAGAGGATGAACGTGTCCTCGCTTCCACGCGCGCCGCGCTGAAAAACTATGACGGCGTTGCCGCGCTCATGGCCGAAAACGATGACCTTGCCGCGTGCGCCGAGGAGTACGCCGTGCAGTTTGACCGCGAACTGCACAACGACCGCATTGCGCGCATCGCGATTGCGCTGTGCGAGCTGATAGGCGGCTTGGTGGGCTTTGCGTGTCTGCCGAGCGCGTATGAAAAGAGCAAAAGCCGCTTTTTGCTGCTCGCTCCGGCGGCGCTGTCGTTCGTGCTGGCGGCGGCAGGGCTTGGCATTGCGCTGTACTTTGCCTTCGGCATGAACTACGCCGTGCTCCCCGTGCTCATTTTCGCGCCTATCTATCTTCTCTCCGCCGCGCCGAGGAACAAATACCCCGCCGCGAGCGAATAAACCGAATATCAGCATAAAAAACCACGCTTGGGTCAGTAAATCTAATCCAAGCGTGATTTTTATATCACTTTTTTACGTTGTCGGCACTTCGCGGCAGGTGAAAAGGATTATCTGCCGCTCGCGCGAAAGCTCTCTTAAAAGCTTCATCGCCTGCCCCAAGCGCTCTTCATCGAGGTTGACAAGCGCATCGTCTATTATCAGCGGGCAAGCTTCGCCCGTGGGCATGGCCAGCTCGCACACGGCAAGGCGCACCGCCAAATACATCAAATCCAGCGTCCCGGAGCTGAGATACTCGGCTTCACGCGCTACGATATCCCCCTGTGTTCGGGCGCGGGCTGAAAAGTCGCGGTCGATGAGTACATCGGAATAGCGCCCGCCTGTCATGAACGACATATACTCCGCCGCAAGCTTCCCCAAGCGCGGGGAGAAGCGGCCTTGAAGCTCGCTGTCGGCGGCGCGGAGCGTATCAACGGCGAGGGTGAGCGCATCGTACTCATCGTTTAGCGCGTCATACTCATCTTCCATGGTTTTCAGCTCGCTTGCCAGCACCAAGGGATCGCCCACGGCGGCAAGCTTCCCGCGCAGACGGGAGAGAGCGGAAGAGAGGTTTTCCGCGTTCTGCCGTGCCAAGGCCAGCTCACGGCTTAGCTGCGCGGCCTCGGATGTGCCGGCAGCGAAGTCCAGCTCGCCGAGCGCTTCGCTCTCTAACGCCTCGTGCTTTTCCCGCGCGCGGTCATATTCCTCGCGCGCGGCGATTTCAGCTTCCTGTGCTGCGAGCAGGGCTTCATATACTTCGCGCTGAGTGTCAAGCGCGGCGTGAATATCCGCCGCCGAGCGCGCGCCGTAGCGGTCTAATATCTCGTGGCGCGCGTCCAAGGCCTCCTGCGCAGCGCGGCGAAGTCGGGCAAAGCGCAGTATGAGCGCCACGGCCGCCACGCCGAATACGCCCGCACCTATCATTAATAATACCGATTGAAGCTGAGTATAAAATGCGGCACACGCCGCGGCGAGCACAAAGAGCAGCACGCTCCATATCGCCGTGGGTTTATTTTTGCCTGCCGCACGAAGCTCGGCAAGGGCGGCTAAGTCCTCTTTCGCGCACGCATCGGCCTCGTCCGGCGTTATCGCCCCGAACGGGGCAACGCGCATGGCCTCTTTCGCGTTTGCAAGGTTAGAGAGCGCTTCATCGTGCGCCTCTCCCGCGCCTTTCAGCGCTGTCCGCCCCGTACTGAGCTTTTCAAGCGCTTCTTTTCGCTGGCGCTTGCGGCTTTCGGTCACGGCGCTCTCGAGCGCGGCGCAGTGCGCTTCTTCATCGTTCAGCTGTGCTTCCAAGCTTTCTATTTCCTGCACTGTCGCTTCCATGGAAGCGAGCGTGCGCTGTGTGTCGTCCATTTGCGCTTCCAGCTCCGGCAGGTAGCCGCGCCGATTAAACCGCCGCTTCCTCTGCCACGCGCGCAGGGTTTCGTCCGCTTCGGAGTATGAGGTTTGCTCTTCCCCGGTGGAGACAAGGGCGCTTATGCGTTTTTCAAGCTCCGGACTGCCCGTCATGGCGACAGCGCCCTGCGCGATGAACGCACTGCGGCAAAACACATCCCGCGTCACGCCTGTCAAAAGCTCGCCCGCGTTCGCGCCGGTCACGCCCTCTACGGGAACGCCGCTGTCGGTATACACGGCGGTGAAATCGCGCATGGGCGCGGATTTGGCTTTCGTGGTGCGGGTAACGGTTATGTCGAAATTATCCGAGGTCAAGTCCATGCGCCCTTCCATCGGCGCGCCCGACCACGGGGCATAGCGAACCTTGTCCGGCAGATAGCCCGCGCGGGAGCGCTCGGACGAGTCCACGCCGTAGAGCATCGCTTTTATGAACGCGCACCACGTGGATTTGCCGCTTTCGTTGGGCGCGTATACCACGTTAAGCCCCGGATGAAAGCGCAGTGTTTCGTTTTCCAGCTTGCCGAAAGAAGCCGTCAGCTTATTTATCCTCATGCTGTACTACCTCCTCCGCGCCGTCCAGTGCCGCCAAGCCCCAGCGCGCGCTTTGCTCTGCGCGCTCGCGGGCTTTGTCGTCCGTTGCCTCGTCATAAAGCTTTTTGAGCTTGGCTAGAAACAGCCCGCGTAGGCTGTCCTCGCCCGCGCGCTCCCACACGCTTTGGCGTATGCGCGTTTTGTCGCGCAGTTGAAGCTCAAAGAAAAGCTCCGAAAGCTGTTCGTAGAGCTTAGATAGCGCGGCGGGAGCGTCCGTCTCGCCCGTGAGCGTTATCCGGTATATATCGCGCACGGTCTCGTCCGGCAGGGCGGCGTGTACGGCCAAAAGCGCGTCTTTATTTGAAATATCCACGCTTATGCTCTCATACCGCCGCGAGGCCACCGTGAGTGGGTACAGGCGGCAGTCGTTTTCGCTCAGCTCTATAAGATTAACGTGCTTTTCGCCCGTCTCGTCGAAGCCGCGCCCCTCCGGGCAGCCGGGATAGGAGTACCACGTTTGCCCCGCGCGCAAAAGTCCGCTTTCCCTGTGCACATGACCCAGCGCGGCATAGTCCATGCCGGATGACGCAAGCTCTGCCGTGCTCATTGGGTTATAGGGGGAATTGGGCGAAGTTAAATCTGCGTGCATACAAAGGATGTTGAACACTCCGTCCTCACGGGGGGCTGTGAAATTGTGCAGAAGCGGCGCGGAATGCGCCTCGGTAAAGCCCGCGCCGTATACGCGCGCGCCGAGAGCGGGAAGGTCGATGTATTCAAGCTCGGGGGATGCGAAAATATGCACGTTTTCCGGCATTTTAAGGCGCAGATACGGCGAGCGGGGGGACAAAAAATCGTGGTTGCCGGGCGCAATGAACACGGGCGCGCCCATATGCTCCAAGCTCTGCACAAGCTCCTCGCCCGTTTCAAGATAGGCGCTCGTGCTGTCGAGGAGATCGCCCGGCAGGAGCACGAGGTCAACGCTCTCCCGCCGCGCGCAGTCGGCCAGCGCGGCGAGCAGCCGCCGCTGCTCGCCCCGGCGTATGGCGGCCTTGCTCCGGCACAGCCCCTCAAACGGGGAATCCAGGTGCAAATCCGCCGTGTGGAGTATTTTCAGCGTCCGGCTCATCTCAGCCTCACCGCCTCCACGCCGACACAGCGCCCGGTTTCCGGGTCAATGTCGAAAATGCAGCCCTCCATTGCGCACGCGCCCTTGGCCGATTCGTATCTTCGCGGCGGGTCGCCCATGAATTTGCCTATGCTCTGCTCCGGGTCAATGCCGAGCACGGAGTTCACAGGCCCCGTCATTCCAAGGTCGGTGATGTAGCCCGTGCCCTGCGGCAGTATGCCCGCGTCCGAGGTTTGCACGTGCGTGTGTGTGCCCCAAACGGCGCTTGCCCGCCCGTCAAGTAGATAGCCCATGGCGCGCTTTTCGCTTGTGCCCTCGGCGTGAAAGTCCACAAGGATTATCTTCTCCTTTATCTCCGCCATATACCCGTCTGCAATGACAAAGGGGTTATCCGTGTTCGTGTCGAGCGTGAAGCGCCCCAAAAGGTTGAGCACGCACACATCGCCGAACGGCATCGGGAAAACGTTTATTCCGCGCCCCGGGCATTGCGGGCCGAAGTTCGCCGGGCGCAGTATGCGCTTGCGCTGCTCCAAGTACGGGCGCAGCTCCGTGCGCGTCCACGTGTGGTTGCCGAGCGTGATAACGTCCGCCCCTGCGTGAAAAAGCGCGTCCGCTTGCTTGGGCGTAATGCCGACAACGTTGGTGTTTTCGCCGTTTACGACGGTAAAGGAGATGTTCTGTTCTTTTTTGAAATCCTTGAGCTTCAGGGCAAGAAAGTCCAGCCCCGGCTCGCCGCAGACATCGCCCACGGCCAATATTCTGACGCTCATAGTTTTTTATCCTCTCGTGTCGGGGAAATACTTCAATTTTTGCTTTGTTATTATTGTACCACAATTTACATACGTCAATCAATGCAATTTATCGGCAATCGGCGCAAATATTGCGCATACTAAAGTAGAACCAATTATTTTTTAAGGAGAGCAGTAATATGAATAAGAAGAATTTTTATGTCGGCATGGGTATGGGGCTGCTTGTCGGCTCGTGCGCGGCGTTCGCTGTGCACCCGAAGAAGCGCTGCGTAAAATCTGTGCTGGGCAAAACGCTTAAAACCATGGGCGAGGTGGCCGATTCTATATCCGACGCAATGGGCTGGTAAATTCCAAACATCGGGCGCGCGCTGCGTCTGTTTGTGAGAGAAAAATATTTTTGCGTAAAATGCAAAAATATTAAAAAAACCTCTTGCATTTTCGCTCCAGCTGTGCTAATATAACTAAGCTCTCAAGTGAGAGATATGCGCCGTTAGCTCAGCTGGATAGAGCGTCTGGCTACGGACCAGAAGGTCAGGGGTTCGAATCCCTTACGGCGTGCCAGTTCGTCGCAAGCGTCATATCGCTTGCGACGATTTTTTATGCTTTGCATTCAAAATCATCTCGCGCTCATTCTGCTGCTCCTCACTTTCGCGATACAAACGCTTCGCTGGTTTGCATCGCGATAAAAAATGAGCTTGCATATCGAACCCGCTTCGCTGGGCTTCAAAACGGCTTTTGTGGAAGCTTGCGACGATTTTTTATGCTTTGCATTCAAAATCATCTCGCGCTCATTACGTTTATAAACAAGAAAGTCACATGACAGTGTGACTTCTTTTTTGCGTTTTGTCATTCAATTAAGCTTTTCTGTTTCCCAAAAACGAAAAAATGTTGATTTTGGGAAATAGGGAGCTTATAATATCCCCAACATATCATATGCCCTGCGCGGCGGGAAAGGAGAACGGATGAAAAAGATAAACGCATTGCAAACGCTGAGAATGCTTGCCTTTGCGGAAGTGTTTCTCGGCCACTCCGGCAAATCTCCGACCGGTGGGAACTTGGGCGTGTCGATATTTATAATTTTGTCGGGCTTTTGCATGGCTATAAACTATATGCCGAAGCAATCCGCCTTACCGAATAACGCTGTCGGGTGTGTGCGCTTTTCCGTGGGGAAGATAAAAAAGCTCTATTTTCTTCATGTGATAACCGCTCTCGCGGCGATACCGCTTCGCGGTGTGCCGAGCGTAGGCGTGTTTATCGCGAACATACTTCTTCTGCAAAGCCTCATTCCGCGCGAGAGCGTTTTCTATTCGCTCAACGGCGTGGTGTGGTATCTCTCGTCATATATGTTTATCTGCATGGCCGCGCCCTTTGTACTCAAAGCGGCGGCGCGCGTGAAAAGCGCGAAAAAGGCCGGGCTGTATATGCTCCTTACGGCGGCGCTTATGGCAGCAGTCGGCGCGCTCGGCGCGCGCGTGTATGTCGGCGGGGAGAACATCGGAATGTGGCTGACCTACATTTGCCCGGTGTACAGGGTGCTGGATTTTGCGCTCGGCGTGCTGCTGGGTGTGGTGTTTGTTCTCCTCGGCGGGACGGCGCGCCGCGTGAGCTTCAAGGAAACCGCACTCACGGCGGCCTTTGCCGCGGTGTACATCGCGCTGTGCATGAAGCTTTATCTGCGCGTACCCGTGGGGGTTAGGTATAATCTGCTCTTTGTGCCGGGGTCGCTGGCGCTGGTGTGGCTTTTTGCAAGCGTGAGCGGCAGGGCGGCAAAGGCGCTTTCGTGGCGCGGCTTTGTGTACCTAGGCGATATGTCGCCGTATCTCTTCCTTATCCATCAGGTTGTGCTGCAATCTATGCGGCAGGGGATGATTACGCTTGCCGGGAGAGCGGAGAGCGTGAATGTCGCAATGCTTGAGCTAACGTGGCTCGCGCTGAGCTTCGCGCTCACGCTCCTGCT